>JBGSRE010000843.1:0-1952 GCA_041737755.1 Oligoflexus sp. | reverse complement strand
TGCTTGGCTTGATTGAACAATCTTAATCAGGACGCCCGCTGACAAACGGCTCTTCCGCCCCATCTGCTGCGGAAGAGAATATTTCTTTTCAAAGCTTACGAGCAATAAAATGAACGTATCGGGCAAAATCTCGGTAGGGGGAAAGCTTACGGTAGCGTCGCTCCAAAGTCAGGACGTCGTCCAAGCTATGCTCTTCTTTGGCCTTTGGTGAAAAATAATCATAGAAGCAACGCAGTCCCGCATGCAACTCGATAGAAAAGCCGAGTTTTTGCAGGACATCGATGAGCTTTTCTGGTTCGATGGGATTGGGAGGAGTCATGGCATTGCTGCTGCCTCCGAAATCTTCTGCCATCACCTTACGAAAGCTACCTTTGATCAAACTGTTGAAGACCGATCGATGAAGATTATAAATCGTCAGGGAAAGATAGCCACCTGTTGGCAAACTCGCTGGAATTGAATCCAGCATTGCATAGGGTTCGGCTAGCCACTCCATGACAGCATGGATGCAGATCAAGTCGTATTTTTTCCCTGAGTTTAAGGCGAGCTGGAGGGGCATCTGCATGACTTCCAGGTGGTCTGCAACCGCTTCATTCTGAGCTGCAGTTCGGGTATGCTGCACCATTTTTTCTGAGATGTCTGTTGCGGTAACCATGTGCCCCCGCTTCGCCAGCCAAAGACTCATATCCCCCAACCCACAGCCGGTGTCCAGCACCTGTAAAGGCTTTACTTGTCCATGAAGAACCGTCGCCAAGAGGTCCTCGCGAATCAATGCCTCCCGCAACAGGCCCTTTTTTGTAGCTTTAATGCGGCGATGGAATTGCTCGAAGATCTCATCAAAGTTACGATCAGCGCCCATGAAGGGACTCCTGCAAAAGCAAGCGCACAAGGAGGGATAGGCCGAAGGATCGGCGATCCTTCGGTTCAGGGCTCAGCTCAGTCGATCCCGGTAATACTCATAACCAAAGGATTTAACCAATTCGTAATGATCATCCGGATGGCGCAACACAATGGAAGGCAAGCGCACACCGTTAAAGTTACTAGTTTTCACCGTCGTGTAGTGAGACATATCGAGGAATACGATCCGGCTGCCAATGGTCAGCTCCTCATCAAAGGAATAGTCACCGACCACATCACCCGCTAGGCAGGTAAGCCCTCCGAGTCGATAGGTAAAAGCTTTTTCCTGAGGCAGCCCGGCACCGACTATATCGGGCCGATAAGGCATTTCTAGAACATCCGGCATGTGGGCCGTGGCGCTGGTGTCCAGTATCACCAAGGGCATGCCGTTGTCGATTATATCCATGACAGTGCTGACCAAAACACCCGTGCGAATAGCGATCGCTTCGCCAGGCTCGAGATAAACTTCCACCGAAGGATAACGTGATTTAAAGTCTTTGATGACTCGGATCAATCGCTCCCGATCGTAATCGGGCCGCGTGATGTGGTGGCCCCCACCAAAATTGATCCACTTCATTTGGGGAATAAATTCGCCAAATTTTGCTTCCACCGCCTGCAGCGTTCGCTCCAAGGCATCGGAATTGAGCTGACAGAGGTTATGGAAGTGTAATCCCTCGATTCCAGCCAATTCTTCCGGATGAAATTGAGCACGGGTGGTCCCCAGGCGAGAGCAAGGCGCACAGGGGTCATAGAGATCCACTTCCGTTTCGCGATGCTCCGGATTCAAGCGGATACCGCAGGAAATCTTTCTCGCACTCGCCTGAACCTTGGCCTTGTGCTGACGCCACTGGTTAAAGGAATTGAACACAAGATGATCGCAGAGTTGGACCATCTCTTCCATGTCCGCATCGCTATAGGCCGGGGCATAGCCATGCACTTCTTTGCCCATCTTTTCCCGAGCCAGTCGGGCTTCATGTGGCGAGCTGGAAGTACAGCCAACAAGGTAACGCCCCACCAAAGGAAAGGTGCTCCAGGTTGCAAAGCCTTTCAAAGCCAAC
>JBGSRE010000825.1:0-3588 GCA_041737755.1 Oligoflexus sp. | reverse complement strand
GGCTTGATCGCTGACTTCAAACCCCAGGCTTTAGAAAAGGGCATCGAACTCACGGTCCAATCGGAAGGCGAGATTCCTGAGATTATCCATTCCGATCCTGTTCGATTGCGACAAATCCTATTCAATATCGTGGGCAATGCGCTTAAATTTTCCACTGATGGAAAAGTCGATGTCACTCTCAAAGCTAAAGGTGAACATCTGACTTTTATCGTGCGGGATACCGGCATTGGATTAACGGCAGAACAGCAGAAATATCTGTTTACGAGCTTCTCGCAGGCCGACAGCAGTCATACGCGAAAGTATGGCGGAACCGGATTGGGCTTGGCTCTTTCGAAAAAAATTGCCAAGCTCATGGGTGGTGACGTCCAACTCCTACAAAGCCAAAAGGGGATCGGCTCGGTATTTCAAATCGATGTCAAGGTTCAAATCACCAGCAAAAAACCCTTGCCATCGCCATTCATGGAAGCTGCACAGCAAGCGAAGGTCCCCCTCTCTGGAGTAAGAGTCCTTCTCACCGAGGATTCACCGGATAATATGATGCTGATAAAAACTTTTTTAAAAAACGCCGGAGCCATCGTTGAGCTAGCCGAAGATGGATTGGAAGCCTTAGAAAAGGTCCAAACCCACAGCTTTGATATCATCCTCATGGATATTCAGATGCCCCGGATGGATGGTTATCAAGCCACGCAGAAGCTTCGGGCAAAGGGTATGACGATGCCGATCATTGCCCTGACGGCCCATGCCCAGGCAGACCACCGAGAAAAAGCGAGGCAGCATGGTTACACGGACTATCTCACCAAACCCATACGGCGAGACCAACTCGTGACTTGTATTCAAAAAAATTTGAAAAAAGGCCCCGAGCAGGCAAAGCCCCATATTCTCGCCGCGCACGGCTCACCTTATGACTTAACCCAATCCCCTTGAGATTTATCTTCTCAAAGTATCAACGGAGGTGGAATATGACGATAGAGAGCAGCGAAACTCAATTACAGGAATTTGTGCAGCTCGTTTTGAGCAATCTTGAAAAAAATGGTTTTCCTACTCGCACTGTTGCTTTCCCCTTGGAAAAAATGTACGAATCCGCGAGTCAGAGAGGCTTCTCCTTTAACAAGGTTCGAGCCATTCTTGAAGAGCGTGGCATCGCCACCGAGCTCACGGCTGAAAAGGTTTTGTTCAGTCAGCTCCAGCCTAGGGCAGCCGCAGAGGATTTGTTCGATCTGGAAAAGACCGTGCAAAATATTCTGCAGCAGATGAGTTCCGAACAGCAATCGCAAGTAGCCAAAATGATGCAGGATTTGCCCGCCGAGGACCTGGAAAAACTGCAGCGAGAGTGGGAAGCTATGTCGGCGCAAGAAAGAGATCAAAAAATGCATGATCTAGAGAAATTTGTTCCACCGCCTCGCTCTTAACTTAGATTCCGTTTCGTACAGTTGATAAGCGTGCGAAAGGCTATGGAGGTCCTGTCCCTGATATCGGCGAGAGTCTCGATATCGGGTGCTACCGGCTCCAAACGGACTTCAGCCGAAACTTCGGCAAGTAAGAGACGCACGGCATCCATACCAACACCCCGACCGGCAAGTTCAGTCGTCTTTTCCAGGGTCGACAGCGTGGGGACAAAGATAAGCTCGGCCAGCTCTTGAAAATTGAGGCTTTGGTCCTTACGGATGAGCTGGGACTGCTCGGCTTTAGCCAAAATGCTTCTGACATTTAGACCTTGACCGTCGTCGGTGACGATCATGCGCTGCAAGTGACTCTCACCCTGCAAAATAATTTCGATTCGACCACGCTCACTTTTGCCAAGCTTAGCTCGATCCGTTGGCGTTTCGATACCGTGGACGATTGAATTGCGAATAAGGTGAGCCAGAGCATCCAGCAGCACATCATTGAATTCGGGGGAAGAGCGGCACTGGCCTTGCTGGATCACGACGAAGTCTGGTTCCAATTTGCCTAAAGCTCTGGCTTGCTTGACTTGCTCACGACCCATCTCTTCAATCAGCTTTGTCACATTGCCAGCGATTTTGGACTGGAGTGTCTGCCGGATGGCTGGATCCAAGTCGGCTGACTTTTCAAGCCAACTCTCGATCTGAACGATTTCAGAATCAGTAAAAAAACCAAAGCTGTTGTCATGGAATGTTTCACCATAAAAGTGATGAAACACAGCATCATACTGCTGAATTTTGGCAAGCAGGCCATCGATTCCGGCCAGGACTGGCTGCACAGAAAGAACAGAATTCGGTTTAAACAATAGGTGCAATGGGCCTTCCGTGGCATGACATAGCTGCGAAAGATCCGCCAGGCGAAGCTGTCTTGCGTTGCCCTTCATGCTATGAAGACGAGCCGACACTCCTTTAAGTATCTGCATACTCAGGCCTTGTCCTAGTTCCTCTCGCATTTGCTTCAGCAATCGACTTTGCTTGCTCAGAAAGTCTCGAAGGGAAGCCTTGGGTGTCTGGATGATTTCCCGTAGCAGGCGAAATTCTTCTTCCTGGCCTTTGGCTTCCGCATGGAGGTGTTGCAATTCAGTCACATCATGCAAGATACCCAGAACTTGCGAGACATTCCCCTGCTTTTCAATAGGATGCCATTGCAGTCGAAAGGTTTTTCCCGAACTTTCGATTTTACGCTCCAGAAGATGTTCGGAATTGAGTTCCCAGTTTACTCTATCTTCACCCAAAACCGATTCAAAGACCGAATCAAGAATAGCCCGATCCTCGGCTGTCCAGGAAAAACGCTCGGCAAAGAGCTCAACGATCGGTACGACGCCAAGTTTTTGCTTGGGAAAGACCGTTTCCATAAAGCTTGAATAGGGTGGATCTATCACTTTATTGGAATCGACGACAAATAGTCCTTCAGGAATGTGATGCATGATATGCCGTATCTTGCTCGTCTGTCGCTCTACCTCCGACTGCAAATCGCGGCTGAGTGCTTCAGCCTTGTGGTAGGCTATAGCAAAGCGTTTGGCTAAGATTTGGCTCAGCATGAAGACGAATATAACTCCAGCGAAGTAGGCGAGGCGAAAACTGCCACCGGCTCGTGAATGAAAAATTTCAAAACTAAACATTGTGATGGGAATCAGCGAGGCGACTAGCATATAAAAGGCTCCTGCTTGACCAGCGCGGATAGCCCGGATGATGATGAAGAATATGGATGCCAAGCAGAAGAGAGTTAAAAACTGGATGGGTGCAAGGCTGGTCCTAAGACTCTCAAGACTAGCAAATGCGGTGTAAATCATGTAGGCAATGCTCAAGTTGATGATCAGCAGCATCAGCAGGCGCGGATAGCGGACATGGGGAAAACTGGTGAGCATAAACGGCAAAAATGATAGGTTAATCATCGCAATGGACATATACTCGATTCGTCTCGATAGCATATAGGGCCATGAACTCTCTACCGGACGGAGGATCTCACAAAGGATGAGTTCAACACCTAGGATCCGCATGATCAAGCCTAAGCACATGAGAGCGACGAAGAAGCTTGGCCAATCACTGCGGCGCCTTGCATAGATGATCAGCATATAGAGCAGCATAATTCCAAGTGATCCAAGGCAGATGAATATAAAATAGCTGTGTCTATTTTTTTCTCGCTCCA
>JBGSRE010000800.1:0-7959 GCA_041737755.1 Oligoflexus sp. | reverse complement strand
GTGAAAAACCTCGCATTCGGCAGTTTACTGGACCTTGCACCATACCCATCGATGGCGAAAAGGATAAGATGGTCGATATTGTTTTTAGCTATCCTAAAGCATGAAGAAACAATAGGCCCGGTGCCAAGCCAAGACCGGGCTTAAAGTTGTCGGCCGCGTGCATGCTTTTTCTTATTTGACCCTAACGGCTTGCCGAAAAATCTTCGTTAATCAAAAGGCTCAAGCCGCGACCAACGGCAGACCAAGAAGCTCGGTCCCCGTTTGCTTAGCCGGAAACCGGCTGCTGCTTCCAGCCATCGGGAGCGCGGTGGACATGGCCATCGAAAAGAAAACCACCATAGGGCTCTAAAACCTCATCAACCAAAGCGACCAACCCGCTGCGATCGCCCATAAATGCGGTGGTGAAAACTCTTTGCCAGCGTTTCGCAAAATCAGCATCCACCGCCTGCAGGGCCTTGGGGATAGCACGACCGTTAGCTGACCACTCGCCCCGTGCACGCAAATAAAAATTGGCCAGGGTTTCATGCAAAAGACTGAGACTGCCCATGGCTTCGCCATGGCTATGGGGGGCTCTCAGCTCATCGGTAAGCACCGAAATTTCATAGCGCTTTTGCAAATTCTGCTCTTCCAGCAGGGGCTCTGGCCCGGCCGCGAGCACGGCTTTTGCCCGCTGCTGCATTTCGGTTGCCATAGCGCTGCCAGGTAGCAGTGGTTCACCCATGGCCATGATCTCCGCAACGGAGGCATCGCCTTTGGCCCGATCTCGATGCAAACTCAGATAGTCCCAACTTTCCGGATCGTGCACGAAAACTTCGACGGGCTGCTTGTCCACTCTCAGACTCTCTCGGTAGGACTGATTCAGACGGGTCATGATCACCACAACTGAGATAATCGAATAAGGAGTCGCCTCCTGCCTTTGCCAATCGCCGCTGGCAAAGGCGCAGACGGCTCCTTGGTATCGTTCATTCACTATTTTTTGGGCAGCAGCAACTGGATCACGTGCCATCAGCAGATCCTCGTAAAGTAATTTTATGAATCCCGCTTCTATTATAAGGAGAAAAGGGTAGCCATTGGCTAGTGCGAAGTTATAAGCCGCGCTCAGCCCGGACTTTCCCAGGATGAAACGAGCCTAACTGACTTCACTGCTTTTCTTAAAAATGAAAGCCTTAGTGGACAATGGTTCGCGGACTATTAAAAAAACAGCTGCAATATTTGCCAAGTCGACGATTCCTTTCCTTGTGTGAGGAAAAATTCCCTGATTCTTGGCTGAAAGGAGACTCGATTTGAAAAAACACAAAAACCAAATGAGACCAAGCCCCAAAACCATGCATCCGTTGCCCATGATGCTGTTGGGTCTCTTCGCCCTCAGTGCAAGCGCCTTGGCCCTGCTGCTCTTGCTTAAACCACAAGACTCCGCCTTCAGCCGCGAGGAGGCGAAGTCGGGGCAAATTCTTCACAAACGTACTCCGCCAGATGCAAAGCCTCGGCCCGAAGAATGGAGTGGAGCAGCTCCCAGAAAAATTTCTCAAGAGCCCTCAAAGATCACCCATGAAAAAGAGGCACCCACCCCCCAGAGCTATCCCGAGGAGCTTTGGGATGGCCCAGCCGGTCAGGGTGTCGAACTTCTCGAAAAAGGTCGCATAAGACTCAGCGAAGAACAAAGCCAACTGCTGAAAGGCGCTTCTTCCTGGGGCGGCGTTCAAGCAGAAGCCAGAGCCCTCATCGATTCCATCCCAGCCGAAGCATTCACCAGCGATTGGTAAGCCTAAGCAAAGGAGCAGAGTCTATGAAACTTTTCCATACTTTTATCATACTCGTCCTAAGCGTTGGAGCTTCATCCGCACCCGCTATGATCCGGGTCCTGAAGTATCGCCCCTTAACCGAAGTCAATAGGACTTCCATTTGCATCTATGCCCAGCACGAAAGGAATTTCAAAAAGGAGAATAGAACCCACCCACAGAATACCAAGACAGCAATTGTCTGTCGGCTATCGGTCAGTGGCGAAGCTTTGCCCATGGCGGGATCCGTGACAGACCGAAAGCTCCTCAGCGCCTCGGTTGTGCAGCGTTACGATTTCGAGACCTTGACCAAGGCCTGCGTTTCTTTTCAAAAGGATTTGCCCAAAGATTATGCAATCAAAGCCTTGTCTGGTTTGACAACGGAATGTTCGACTTTGGAAGCATCGCAGCGCGTTTTTCCAGAATACAAACCATCGCTGTCAAAAAAATCTTGAGGAGTTTCTTTATGCTGAAATCTTTCCTTGCCTGGGCTCCTACACTTTATCTGAGTCTGCTTTTTGGCTGCGGTCAAACGTCCCCCCCCTCCTTCGCGATCAAAGAAAAAATTGATCCGGCCAATGATGTCTCACGCCTCGGTGTGCCGATCCATTTCACCCATGATCCTGATCAGCTACCAAGGGCAGGCAGCAGCCAAAGTTCTGTGTGGTCAGGGAACTGGTGGCCACTTGCCGATGGAGGCACCACAGCTGCCATGCGTAAGTACGATCAAGCCACACAGAACGGCAATCTTGCCGAGATATGGGAACAGAACACCGTGAGCAAATCAGGCAGTGTTTCCTGGGCGGGTCACTGCAATGGACTCGCCGCAGCGGGCATCAATGAAGATCCCCCGCTAAGGGCCGTCGAGTATCAAGGCCAAAAATTTAGCATCGAAGATGTCCAGGCGCTGTTGATTGAAAAATGGCAAGGCGTGAGTCGGGTCTCGCTGGTGGGCCGACGCTGCCAGACGACTCCTGTCACGGATGAATTCGGTCGCACCACACTCCCCGGTTGCCGCGATATCAATCCCGGTTCCTTCCATGTGCTTTTGGGCAACATGCTTGGCCTGCATCAGAAGCCCTTTATTATCGATATCAGTAGCGATGAACAGGTATGGAATTATCCGGTCGTTTCGTACCGCACGTCGCTGGAAGTGATCGATGAAAACGCAGCCAAGCAACTGACGAACATCAGCCATGCCAGCGGCTATCTGTGGAATCTCGAGGCCGAGCAATTTATGAAAGTAAAAACTGAGCTTCGCTTGGCCACAGGAAAATCGCTGCGCCTGGATTATATTTTGGAAGGCCGTGGTGATCGAATTATCGGTGGGGAGTGGATCGCTGAATCAAGGCTCAATCATCCGGATTTTGCTTGGACAAGAAGCACCCCTGACCCGGTGAATCCGTTTTTGGATCTGAGTATCATCGATCAGATTGCCCAACTCTCACGGTAGTATGTACAAGCCTTTGCCAAATGAGAAAGGGGCCGTATGACCCCTTTTTATCTCTTGCATCGACTCGACTCCGAAAGACCGTTTAGGGCTTTGGATTGGCCAGAGACTGAGTCGCGACAGCAGCGGTCTTTTGAAAGTAGACCTTAAAGCTGACGCGGCGATTGAGTTTTCGATGAGCTTCGTTGTCATTGGCGAATTTCGGCGCCATTTCACCCCAACCCAGTGATTGCAATTTGCTGGCGCGAATTCCATAGCGGCTGGTCAACCATTTCTCGACCGAAGCTGCGCGGCGATCACTGAGCTTAAGATTGTACTGGTCGCTGCCAATATCACAGGTATGGCCTTCGATCACAACTCTTTCAATACTGGAATGCTGCCGCATGATTTGCGATAGTCGGTCCAGCACTTCGTAGGCTCTAGGATCGCGAATTTCGAAGGAATCAAAATTGAAATGCACTTCATCAAGATCGATGACAGCATCAGGACGAGCCGCAACGAAGCTAAGATTCTGAACAGCAGGGGCAGGGGCCAGCGGCGCTGCAGGAGCTTTTTTGTCACCAAGAGTCCAGCGTAAGCCGGTATAGGCGCGGGCATCAGCACTGCTGATGGAGTGCTGCAATTCCCCGCCGCCACCGATATGCCACTGCAAAGAAGGAGTTATATCATAGCGCAGACCCAAGACGGCCTCGCTGATCGATGTGGAGCGTGGCGATTCCTCCGAGAATTCATCCCAATTGCGAGCCCCATAGACTTCGCCTAAGACAGCCCATGAACCGCCGAGGGGCAACACCGCGCCGGCACTGTAAATCAACTGATCGCCGAATCGTTCGACTGGCAGATCTTCCTGGATGGTAGTTCCCGGCTGACCCTGCCGCCAGCGATAGCCAGCATTGGCCGTAAGGAGCCAGCGGCCCCAACTTAAAGAACTGACCAATTCCAAACTGGTCGACGGCCATTCACGATCGGAATAGGGATTGCCTTCGACTCGATTGTAAGCGGCATTGCCAATCACGCCCAAAGCCAGTGGCCCCGCTTCCAGTATGCGCAATTTGGAACCAACACGAAAGCCTGTCTGGCCCTTTCGTTCGAAGAAACCATGGACTTCCTCAGTCTCGCCAACTTGTTGACCGATGATAAAGGGCGCTGCCAGACTAAAATCCCAGAAATTGGTCAAGCCGTAGACGGCTTGAAAATCGAGGGTCGAAACCGAATCGTTGAAATTCTTATCCCGGTCTCGCGTGGTTCCGTCTTCAGCTTTAAAATAAGGCAGGGTGTTGCTAGCATAATCAACAAAAAGGCCAAGGCCTAAACGGCCCTGACCTATGGTGAGTGCATTATTAACAGTGACTCCATCCACGCTGCTTGCAGCAGGAATAAAATTTTGCAGATCGGATCCAACAATGTTTGCCATCGATGCGCTCGATGCCAAGAGCCCTAAGACGGCTATGCCTTGAAAAAATCTGAATGTCACGTGCCGACTCCTCCCATGCGGGGTCAAGGAATGAACTTAAATTGCTCAAAAGCCGAGAGGGACAAGAGTTGAGAGGCGACAGCAGCAGCAGATGTAAGCACTGCATAATACTCTGCGTCAGTAAAGACAAGGGGAATTTAAAAGAAGCTTAGGCGGCTTTAAGTTCGGCGTTGAGGGAGAGACTGTGCATGGGGATAGCCTGACTTTGTTCACGAATTTTCAAGTCACCTCGCCTTGAGCAAAGGCTGCTGTCCAAGTGATGCTTGACGCTGGTCGTGAGGAGGATCTCGTTAGGACCGGCAACTGCCTGTATCCGCGAAGCAATATGTACTGCATCACCGATCGCACCGTAATCACTGCGTTGCCTGGTTCCAAAGCTGCCGACCAAGGCCACGCCCTGGTGCATGCCGATACGGAGACGGAGTTTCCAGGTATGGCCCAGGAGCAACTCTTGATTCAGACTATCCAGTGCTTTTATCATCGCTTGAGCACAGCGACTCGCTTGCAAAGCCTGAGTTTCCGCATCCATATCAACCGGTGCTCCAAAAATAGCCAGCACTCCATCCCCAATGAATTTATCAATCGTACCCTTGTGTTCAAAAATCACATCAGCCATCGACACCATAAACCGATTAAGGATCACCGCAATTCGTTCGGAACCCAGCGACTCCGTACCATGAGTGAAGCTGACAATATCGGCAGCCAGGATGGTGACCAAACGCGTGTTGGGACGTTCATCCAGGTGCAATCGTCCAGCCGCCACTTCACGCACGAGACTGGGCGGCAGAAAGCGCTCCAGAACATGATTTTCCATATGACTATTCAGGTGGCGAATGGTTTGCCCAAGGAGCTGGCCTCGGCGCAAAATCCACAGCAACCAACCAGCACCTGAGAGGCTCAGGAGAGCAGCAAAGGTCCGCACGAGCATGGAGCGTTCTCGGGATCGCCTTCCTTCCTTATCAATGGCTGCCTGCTTCTTAGCATTCTCCTGCTGCAAAAGCCGGACTTTATTGCGTTCCTCTTCCAGCGTCAGACCGTAACGCGCACCCTGCTCCTTTACATAGCGCTTCAGCTGCTGGTCATCGATGCGTTCGAAGTCCTTGATAAATTTTTCCATGCGTTCCACGGCTTGTTCCTTGCGGCCCAAACCAAATTCTCCGCGAGCCTTGAGTTCCTCGATCTGATTAAGGTCCGTGGCCGATTGCGCGGAAAAGAAGCCCTCGGCCTTTTCTGCTGCCGCCAATGATTCTTTATATCGCTTGTCATCCAGATAAAAGGACGCCAGTCGTTTCCAAACTTCGCCCTGCCATTCCTGGTTGCGGGTGGACACAAACCAAGCCTCTGCCTCTTTGGCGAGACGGATTGCTGCTAGCTTTTCGCCCTTGCGGTGCAAGAGCCCCGCTTTACCCAGCAAAATACTGCCGTAAAGCCCGTCTTTAGGTAAGAATTGAAAACGCGATTCAGCTTCTGCATAGTATTTTGCTGCGAATCGAAAGCCTTCTTCCGTGCCGAGATATTCATAGGTACGGGCATGATTGTAGATGATAAAAGCTTGCCAATAGTTAAAGCCCAGCTTCTTCAGGCGAGGCAGAAAGGATTCGCGCAGTTCAATTTTCTTCATAGGATTGCGATTGCGATCAACATGAAATGCCTGGTGCTCGAGCAGTAGGACTCTCTCAAAGTCACCGATCGCACTGGTCGGCACGAGCAAAGTTTCTAATTCCGCCACCCGTGCAGCTTTTTCAACTGGATCCTGAATCATTTCCAAAATCAAAGATAGAATGTAGGATCGATGGGCAAGAGGTGCCGAACGCGAGAGGCGTTCTAAACTCTGCAATCGCTCGGTAAAATTTCCACCGCGATCTTTGCTCAAATGAACTTGAATGACATCCAGTATGACAAGTTCAGAGGCCAGAGCGGAATTTTGACCCAACTGCATAGCCAATCGAATGCCGGGTAGATCTTCTGTGATGTCGACATCGGCGAGATAAGCCGACAGAGCCAATTGCAGGCTACACATAACCTGGCCGTGGAGATCCAGCGCGCGATCCTTTACTTGCAAGATCAACCGCGCTTGTTGGATAGCCTGAGTGGGATTTTCATAGGCTGCCTCTCGAACAGTTTCATAAGCCGCCGACGGATTTTGGCAAGGCAAAGCAAAGGCCTGCGCTCCAATCAGCAGCAGTCCCAGCAATGATATCCAGAAGCTCCATACGTTTCGCAAAGAGGCCTCATCCATGAGATAAAATCCAGTCAGCGCCTGCGAAGCACCCCCTTGCATCATCGGCATAGACCCATAATTCTTGCATGCTGACGAGATTTTTGTTGCGCACCAAATACGCTAGCTCTGTGAAAAAACATGATTTTTATGGATTCTTTGGGCTTCACTTGGGGTCGCCGAGCGGCTTATCGCGCCACTTGCTTAAGAAACGTTCTGTTTGAGCTGAACAGCTTCGAGGATGAACAGTTGTTGGGTTTTGGCTATCCCCTTCAATTTCACATCACCGAGCGAACGACAATTCTCCCCCTTTAGAGCTTCGGCAACCTTTTCGCTGACCATAATCTCACCAGACTTTGCTTCACCTTCAATGCGTGCGGCGAGGTTCACCGTCTGCCCAATGGCCGTATAGTCCGCCCGCCGTTTGCCGCCAAAGACCCCAACCAGAGCTGGACCCTGATGAATGCCAATAGCCAAACCGGGTCGCCACCCTTCGACAGTTGGCCAGCTTGCCTGAATTTGATTGAATCGATCGAGTATCGCATGCGCAAAAGCAGTCGCATGGGCAATTTGATCTTCCACGGGGACATGGATAGGAGCTCCAAACAGGATGAGAAAACTGCCACGATGCAATTTATCCAAACAACCGTGATGTTGAATACTAACATCCGTTACCGCTTGCATAAGGCTCTCCAGAAGACGGGCCGTTACCCGTGGCCCCAACTCTTCGATTGCGTGTTCGAGTCCGACCAGTCGACCAAACAAGGGCGTGACCTGTTGCTCGTGGGGGATTTCATCAAGAGGTGTTTGGCCGGAGGCAACCTGTTCAGCGATCACAGGCGGTAGAAAGCGTTGCAGAATATCTTCCCGCAAATGGCGATTGAGGCGCAAAATTCGCTTATTCTGCAGCCTGATCCAGATCAGACCAAAGATACCGCTGGCCGTGAGAAGCCCACTGATGACCCAGATGCCATTGATCAGCAGAAGAGTATTCGCTTGTTCAAGACGATTCTTAAGATTCAATTCATCCTGGATCTTC
>JBGSRE010000792.1:0-1969 GCA_041737755.1 Oligoflexus sp. | reverse complement strand
CTTGGGACCGTTATGATGCTGATGGGGGAAAACAGTCGATCCGTAGCGAAAGCTATCGATGTCCGCATCGAGGAAATTCGCCTTGCTCTGCCTTCGGATATGATTCTAACGACCGTCTATGACCGTTCCGAGCTGGTCGATCTTACCATCAAAACCGTGCAGAATAACCTGCTCTTTGGTGCCCTGCTCGTGACCATGGTGCTATTCGTTCTGCTCGGCAATATTCGGGCGGCTTTGATTACCGCCGTGACTATTCCACTCACCTTGAGTTTGACCTTTCTTTTGATGCGACCCTTGGGTCTCTCCGGAAACCTTATGAGCCTTGGGGCCCTCGACTTCGGTATGATTGTCGATGGCACTGTGATCGTGCTTGATAACTGCGTGCGGATGATCCAAAGCCGGGTTCGTGATCTGGGGCGAGCTCTGAACCCGGAGGAAAAAAAGCAAGCCATCCTTGATGCAACGGTCGAGATTCGTGCCGCGGCTGGTTTTGGCGAACTCATCATCGTGGTGGTTTTTTTACCTATTTTTGCGCTGGTTGGTGTGGAAGGAAAAATGTTTATACCAATGGCGACCACTTTTTCGATAGCAGTCTTGGGTGCCCTTCTGCTGTCGTTTACCACTGTGCCGGCCCTGGCTAGCTTCGTCCTCAGTGGCAAGGGAGAAGGGCGTGAACCTTGGCTGATGCGGGCCATGACGCGCGTTTACGAACCTATTTTACGCCTGTCCTTCCGCCTACGCTTTGCTTTTGTTGCCATGGCTCTCCTGGCTGTTGGCAGCTCCCTTTTTCTCTTTAGCCGCATGGGAGCGGTCTTTTTACCTCAGCTCGGCGAAGGATCCTATGCCTTTCACATGATAAGGCCGGTCAATATCAGCCTTGATCAATCGATCGCATTTCAAACAACTGCCGAACGCGTGCTGCGGAATGTGCCAGAAGTAAAGCATGTTTTCTCCCGCATAGGCACCAGTGAAGTGGCGACAGATCCGATGGGAGTGAATGTGTCCGATACCTACATCATGTTGAAAGAACAAGCCGATTGGCCCTTGCATGAGGGTAAAAGACACACGTTTGAATCCTTGGCTCAGCATATCGTCGAGACTTTGGAACGTGAAGTCCCAGGACAGAATTATCTCGCTTCCCAACCCATTCAGATGCGTTTTAACGAGCTTATGGAAGGCACGCGTGCCGACGTGGCAATTAAAGTCTTTGGCAATGACCTCGCCAAGAATTTGGAAACAGCCAGAGAAATTCAGGAGATTATCGAAGAGATTCCAGGAGCAGGCGATGTGGAGCTGGATTTGGCTGGCACTTCGCCCGTTCTCAAGATTGAACCCAAGTCCGAAGCTTTGATCCGCTACGGAACTTCCGTCGCCGAAGTTTTTGAAACCGTGGCAGCAGCCTTGGGCGGTGAAGAAGCCGGATTTATCCACGAAAATGAGCAAAAAGTTCCGATTTTCATCAGGCTTGGCGAGGCCGAACGTTCCGATCTTGATGTCATACGTTCACTGCCGGTGGGCATTGGCAATGGCACAACCACTCGATTAGACCATCTTGCTGATTTGAAATTTGCTGATACCTATGGTTCCATCAACCGAGAAAACGGCATGCGTCGGGCGGCGGTACTCGTCAACCTGCGTGGCCGGGATACGGAAAGCTTTGTCGAGGAAGCCAAGGCCAAGATCGCCCAGAAAATCACCTTGCCCGAGGGCAGTTTCATCGAATGGGGCGGTAATTTTCAGAATCTTCAGGAAGCCCGCTTGCGACTCCTGGTGCTGACTCCGCTCGCGCTCTGTCTCGTGTTCTTTATGGTTTATGCAGCCTTTGGCAATGTCTGGGAAACCGTCTTGATCTTCATCGGCATTCCTTTGGCTTGGGTCGGTGGCATTGGTAATCTTTTGCTGAACGATCTGCCTTTCTCGATTTCGGCTGGCGTTGGATTCATTGCACTTTCAGGCATTGCTGTGCTCA
>JBGSRE010000411.1:0-7893 GCA_041737755.1 Oligoflexus sp. | reverse complement strand
GCGCCTAAAGCGCCTGAGACTATCCTGAGGAGTGAAACGACGAAGGATCCCGGCGCTAAGTATCTGATAACACGAGATCCTTCGCTTCGCTCAGGATAGTCTCTGGGCGAAATTTTCAATTTCGCGCCAGCGACTAGCTATCGATATTTAAATGCCAAAATAAGATTACTTCATTATTTAGGCAACTCAGCCGATAACAGCCTTGAACTCACATTTTTGGAGCATCACTGCTCTGTCTATAGGTATTACTGGGAGGTTGCATGTTTCAGCGCTTTTACCTCGTTCAAGGCTTCGCCTCCGGGCTTGGCATCATCATGTTTTTTGCTTTGGGCAGCCACGCAGCCCAGGCCCAATTCACAGTCCGGCCCTTGCCGGTGAAGAATGTGGTGGCCATGACCACAGATAATTACTGTAAGGGCCTGCCGAGTGTGTTCGCCACGACCAAGCAGAATATCAAAGAACAGACCGATGTCCTTTGTTTGAATGGAGCGCCCACAGCGACCTTCAATACTCTCATAAGCACAGCTTTTCGTGGCACCGGCACGCCTGTTATCACCACCATCCGTGAACTCGAAGTACCAGCAGCCTTAACGACAGAAATCCTTGTCACCTATGCTTTACGCATTCCTAAAAATGCCGTTGCCACTCTTTTAGGTGAAGAGAAACATGTCTTGACCCCTTATCAACAGGGCAATTTAACAATCAATGCTAAGTTTTTACCGACCCCCATCAACCTAGGCGAAGCAGATACCGCTTTCTCACTCGAACAGAAGACGGTGGTTCGAGACAATGTTTCTTTCGATGACACATCCTTGCATAGCCTGCGCATGTATACCCTTTATCCAAATAATTTCGATTTCTTTCTAGCCGCTCGAACCCTTAATACTCCCAGTGAGCAGTTTAAGAAATCGGTCGTCGTCCGCGCTGTCATGGGCGATGCGGCCGATCCCAAATTTTCCTACAGTATTACTGTTCTGCACTTTGTTATGAACAGCCGCGAAGAGCATGATCGCGTGGTCACAACATTTATGAATTTTATCCGGAGCGATGCGATGGCGCTCTATACCGCTAACTCTGGAACTTGAACTTCGCCAAGCCAAGACTAAAATCGGAGATAATTGGAATGAAAAACGGAATATATATAGCAATCAGCCTGTCTTGTTTGACTCTCACAGCGAGCTGTGCCAAAAAAAGTTTCGATGCCGCTAAGACTGCTGGTGAAACGGCAACAGCCGGCTCCGATGCAACTGGAGCGCCTCCTGGCAGCAATGGCACTCTGCCCACCCTGATCGACAACCGAGTGGCCGAAGAAGTCCTTTGTCAGGATGGACCTAAGGTCGTAGCTGCGGCGAATAAGGATGATTTTTCGGGTCTTTTCAAGCTTGCTTGTGAGGGCAATACGACGACGCCATTGTTCAAGGATCTCATAGCGAAAGCCTACAAGGGCGGCGAGCCAGTTCCGCAAGTCTACAAGATGGAGGTTGGCGAGCTCTATATCACTACCCTCGGCGTCGCCTATGCGATCAAAGCAGCTTTGCCTAACCCTTCACTTTTTGCTGACTTGAAGCCCCATGATATTTTTGCCAATGGAATTAAAGAAGCTAATTCAGAGCTGATCATCAAGGTGGAAAGCCGAGAAAACTTTCCTGGCAAACGCGCCGTAGAAAAAGTTACCCTCAACTATGATTTAAGAAATGCCAATGGTGCGGGTATTTTTGACCAAAGACGAACAGAATTTAATACCTATTTGCTGGTCGAAGGCAATCGGGATATTACTGTTTCCACGGAGCACCTGCTGGATGCCGAGAAAAATCGCAATTATCATACGGCCCGTGGTTTAACGATCGGAGTCAAAGGCGAAGAAGGCCAAACCTATTTCGTATTCCTTACGGAATTGGTAATCAAAAATCAGATCGATCCCCCGCGCATGAAGCAGACGATTACCGAACTGAATCGGGGAGTCATGAAGTTGCTTTACAATCACATTAACAAGTAAGCGATCGCTTAAAAGGCTTAGCAAGAGTCAGGAGTTGAAAGTATATGCGCAAGGACTATGGCCTAACCCTGGGTGCTGGTATCATCATGCTCAGCATTGGATTCGGCGCTTGTAAGGCCAAAAAAGACAGTGTGACTCAAGAGGCGCCGCAATCGGCAAATGGCGCCGCGCTTATCGACTATCCGAGTCTCTACTGCGAGCATGTTGGTCGTCTTAAGCTGCGGACTGATGTCAGTAAGGAATTAAATATATTCTGCATTGACGGCAAACCAACCCAGCAGCTCCTGGACTTCCGGAGCAAGTCGCTGAGTGCAGAGCCTGGTAAAATCGAACTCGTTACACTCGAAGTCGAACAAAATGATGAGAAGGACAGCTCTCGCTTTGTCATTGCCTGGTCATTCCATGTACCTATAAGGCCTTTTGTGGTCAAAAGCCGGCCTATCTATGAATACATCGCCAGGACTTATCAAACAGACACGATCAAATTTACCGGTAGCTCGCAAAAGCGCGCGGATGATCCCCTGGACTCTGGGCTCCACCTCTGGAGTGTTGACATGAATTATGCGCTGGAAGTCAAAGGCACCTCCGGCATTACCCTCAACAACACGCGCAAAACCCAGTACAACCTCTATCAGGTTCAGTCAGGCAATGAAGAAATGGGTTTTGGTGTGGAGCACCTCGTCGAAGGGATCAACCCTGACTTTACTCGTTCCACCATGCTCAACCTCTCGTTTAATGATGGCAAGGGCTACAACGATGGTCAGGGTGGAGCAGTGGTCGTTACCGTGCTCCAGTTTGAATTAAATAATCAGGGCTTTCCCGCGACTGCGAGGCAATCTGTTTTGGAAATAGCCCAGTATATCGCCAATGGTATGTACGAGGGACTCAAGCAATAAGCTCTCAGCTCTTGTCACTTCGCTGCGAGATCGGCCCTTCTATGGGGCCTTTTTTTTTGCCAAAAATCAGCAGATCGATCTGCCATAGCAAGTTCGCATCAACGATGCAGATGGGGGACTCATTGCCTTTTTTATTCGCTCGACGGAAAGAAGGCGCAAGTCCCAAAAAATCCACTGGTGAAAATCAAGTCGGCTCTCCTGCTGGTCTTAACACAATAAATTTTCATCTTTTGATTATTCAACAAAACTGAAGTTGACGAAACTATGCAGGCATCCCTATGATCAGCGCAACTTTAATGGGTACTCATCAAACACAAATTGAACCAGGGCTTGGTGCACAGAGCTCTGCATTCTGTTCGAGTTTGCCGATGCCAGCAAACAAACCGATCGACTATCCGAAACTTGGAGTCCTAGATGAAATCTTCGATGCTTGCTATAGGTCTTGTCCTTGCGACCGGAATTCTTGCTTCTTGCGGCCAGCCACTCACTGAGCCATCTTCTGCCGTCAAGTTTGATATCGATCTGCCTAAAGATGATATCGATCCAGCGGATATTCAAGAACTGCTCACTGGTTTTGGAACATTCGTTCAGGAGGGATCAAACAAAGTCTCTCTGGCTGACTTTGTGGCAAGTATCAATGTTGATGGTAGCTTTAGAACGATTTTGGACCAAATCGTTGCAACGCGTGAGGGCACTGCTGATGTCAACTGTGTCGGTCGCCGTTGTAAAATCGTAACCGTAGGCAGCGACTATTCATTTAAACTGGAAGGTGTTAGCATTCCTGTCTTGGGCACGCCTACTGTGACTCTTGGCAAACGTGTGGAAATCTTTGCCGAGCTGTCCGAAGATCTGCAGCGTTTTAATGCCTGCCGTATCAGTGGACTTAAAGTTAAAACCGGAATTCTGACACCCAATGTTGATGGCCTTTTGATCGAAATGGCTGGCGATGCCCTTAATACGCTCAAAATCGATGCTGGTCCTGGCGGTACTTATCCCAACGAGACTTGTCGATTCTAAGCTGCAGGGGCTCTGTCTTCGGCCTGAGCCCCTGGCTATTTTCTCCGGTTCACCCTCAAGTTTTTTCAACAATCCTCATCTGTTTTACCGCAAAGATTTATAATTTTGGCCTAGCTGAATGTTCAAAAATTCATAGACTGTTAGCAACTTCACATGCACAGGAAACAGCTCATGAAATCTTGCTCGTACAGCTCTCGCGCCTCGATGTTTGTCGCCTCTACCCTTTTCGTGACTGTATTCAGTGTCTCGTGTGATCAAAAAAGTGGACAGGACAGTCAGGAAAAGATTTATGGTGGAAAAAAAGTCGACAAGTCTGAATGGTTGAATGTTGTGGCGATCACCGACCGAGATGGCATATTTTGCACAGGTACCGCAATCAATCCCTACCTGGTGATAACTGCTGCTCACTGCCTTGAAAAGGAAGACCCAAATAAACTCCAAGTCTATGTCGGAACAGGAAAAAATAATGGCCTCGTGAAAGGGCAATATGATGTTGCATCGCTCGGTTACTCACCGCTCTATCGATCGAAGGATGAAGAATCCGATCATGATGTCGGCTATGTAATTCTGCGAGACGCTCTCGATTTGCCCCAGTCGGCCTATATCCCCCTTGCTCTCAAGCAAAGTGAGCTGGATGAACTGCTTGCCGTTGGCAAGTCCTCGACGATCATCGGCTTTGGCGAACGAAGCGGCAGTGCTTTCGGTTTGAAGTATTTGGCAACAAGTCTCGTGACTGAGGTTTCCCGAACCGAAGTTTCCATAGGCGGAGAAGGTCGAGACGCCTGTTCAGGAGATAGTGGTGGACCGGCTTTTGGTCGATTGAGCAATGGCGAGTGGCGAGTCTATGGAGTTGTCTCCCGCGGCGGCGAATGTGGGACGGGAGGTATTTGGGGGCTTATACACGCGAATATCTGCTGGATTCAGCAAGACACTGGCATAAACTTAAATGTCCCTGCCAGCCTTTGTCGCGAGTTTTCATTCTAAGTATCCATGCCAATTCTGGCGTCAAAGCGCCAGATTTCTTTTGCTTCCAAGAGATTTGGGACTATTCAGGATTTTTCTTCAGCGCTTCATGCATGATGAAGTAGATGAGATTCTGTTCCATGACACCATGAACCAGATGCGACATGGGCCCCTGAGCATAGATGCCAACATCTTCCCCGCTATGAGTTTCTGATTGCAGTGGAACCAATGCATGCTGTTTGAAGTCCAGACTTTCTGTGTCAATATCAGAAAGATCAGGCCGGGCTAGCTTCGGATTTTGAGGGTTTTGCCAGGCTCCTGGACCGTTGGCATAGCCTAACGTTGTATAGGGTTTACCAAGCAAATCCAAGGCCAGAACGCCCCCTGTCTCGATATCAAAGACTTTACCCAGGATCGGATTGCCTCGAGCAGGATACCCAGACATAGTCAAGGTATGACTATGATCGGCGGTGACAATAATCAATGTTTCGTCGTCTTTGGTTAAGCTCTTGGCTCTTGCAACAGCACGACTCAGTTCAACAGCATCGAGAAGAGCTTTGCCAGCCAGCCCTTCATGATGAGCATGATCAATCCGACCAGCTTCAACCATGAGAAAGAAACCCTTAGGCGACGATTCCAGCCTTTTGATGGCCGTTTCCGTGAGTTCTGTCAGCGATGGTTCGCCAGCCCCGTCGCGAGAGCGTTCTGATTCATATTGCAGGTGCGAAGGCTCGAAAAGACCCAAGAGCTTTCCTCCTTGAGTTTTGGCAGCATCGAATTGAGCTTTATTCCAAACATACTGGGCTGAAGGCCCATTTTTTCGCAGCCATTGCTCGATCAAATTCTGCCCATCGGCGCGTTTGCCCTTGACGGAAGGATACTCGGGATCGGTCTGAGTCGATGCCATGAACTGCTGCCGACCACCACCAAGAATAAGGTCTATCCCATCGCCTCTGTTGAAATTCACGAGTTGGCTGGCGATATCTTTGCAGCCTTGATCGCGAGCGAGCTGTGGTAGATTGCTGTCCGCCTCCCAATCGCGGTCGGCGACATGGGCATAGAGGGCCGCTGGGGTCGCATGAGTGATACGAGTGCTGGTCACAACTCCTGTCATAAGGCCCAGTTCTTCAGCCTGTTCGAGAATTGTTGGCAGCTGATGGGCTAACGAATCAGCACAGTCACCGCGCGCGGATTCAGGACCGACGCTTAAAACGCCAATACGAGTTTTCACTCCGGTAACGATCGCCGTCATTGTTCCTGCCGAATCAGGCACCTGTGCATCGACATTGTAGGTTTTGGAAAAGGCTGTGTAAGGGAAACGCTCGAAGCTGAGGAGATGGTCTTCGCCTTGGAGACCTTGCTGCTGACCTTCTAAAATACGAGCACTGGTTACCGTCGAAGGCCCCATACCATCGCCGATGAAAAGAATGATATTCTTGGCCTTTTTAAGCTTGGGTTGCAGAGCCAACTGCCTAATTTGGCTCTGCCCTTGGATGGTCCAATAGCTCGTATGACGATCGAGACTTTGGGCACAGGCACTTTGGTTGCTAAGCAGGGCGGCCATACAATAGAAGCCGAAGAGTGACTTGTTCATCAGAACCTCCTTGAGACCGAAGTATGATAAACGGATTTTCCAAAGGGCGAGACCTACTTTTAATGAATTGTAAGTGAAAATCCAAATCATTCTTGGGTCCCAATGACAAAGCTCTCTTGGAAGGGCGGCTTCTGCCCTCAGTCATTTTTGCTGAAACGGCAGCTCGTTCAACCAAAATTGCACTGACTTGGCAAGCGCCAAGACTGCAAAGGCTTCATCGTTCGAACCTTTTCCGAAACACGGATGCCCACCATGGCACTTCCCACCAGCTCTTCTAATTCCTTGATACTTACAATATAACTATCCAAATCAGACACAAAATTGGAATTAGGAATATACCAGCTAATAGCTTTCATCTCGCCACTGGTGGGATCGGTGGTCAGAACCGTTTTCCAAAAATAGTCCGGTGTGCGGATACCATGCGAACTTAAAAAGTAGTCATTCGATTCATCATCATAGACCACCCCACCCACCACGCGAACAGGAGCTATATCGCGGTAGCACTCAGCAATGTTTTCGGCATCCAACCAAATGCCTTGATTGAAAGTGGAAGCCTGGGGAACGATGTTGCTCATATAGTTGGCACGCATGATCAAACCACTGTTGGCATCCATATGATTGGATGTCACGAGATGACCACGATCCCAGCCTGCTTCTATTCTACTGTACGAGGAGGTCGTGAACTGAGTTTCACAGCCCCGCGGCAGGTCAGGATCTAAAAAGTAGTCAGCAGGCCGAGCCGCGGTACCGGTATCTTTTTGCAGAGTGTACTCATAACGAAGCGCTGTTCGATTCGTGCAATCGTAGCTGAGTGCATAGCCTGCTCTGTCCAAAGCAATCACAGCTGCTGCCAAAGTGTGTTGGCTCGTAGAAAAGGCTAAGAACAGCATCAGAGTCCTGGCAAGACAAGGGATTCCCAAGCGCATTCGTACTGGACGCATAGTTTACTCTCTTTGTTTAGCCTCATTTAACAACGTAAATAAGTATAAATGATTTTAACCATTCGTTGAGAAAGATACGTAAAATGGCAGGATAATATTTTTTAAAGAATCTGCGGCTGGGAGAAGGCCAGTGCAGCAATCTATCGAAGTCGAAACATTCGCTTTGGTCCACAAGCCGCTTTTGCAGCAAACAGTGACACATCGCTGGGCTGATCATTCCATGTACACATTATAAAGTTTGGATTAATGGAGCCCCCAACGCAACGTTTAGCGGCAGTCTGCCTGTCACCGAAGAGAGCCGTGCATTCGTCGTCGGATTGATGGAGAAGCTCAGTGACCAGCAAATCACCGACCTCTTCACGGCAGCGCAGATGGAGAAACTCGGTCATGTTACAGTGCAGGAATGGGTCGACGGTTTCAAAACTAAACTGAAGCGAGATCTGCTGAGCAGCCGCTGCGGCTGAATCATTGCAAAATAAAAGAGGC
>JBGSRE010000692.1:0-4481 GCA_041737755.1 Oligoflexus sp. | reverse complement strand
TAAAGGCGGCCTTTGATGCCCTGCGCAGTCAACTTTTAATGCATGATTTTAAAATGGGTTGCCCTATTGCGGCACTCGCTCAGACCCATGCTTCGCCTGGCATTCGAGACCTCGCAGCGAGCCTTTATCAAGGCTGGGAGGCTGAAATTATTTCTCTCTTGGGCCTTCCCCAAGAAAAATATAGCCTTGCCTCGGCGGTTTTGGCGACAGTGGAAGGCTCGCTTTTGCTGGCTCGGACCTATCGAAGTCTAGAGCCCCTCGATCAAGCCGAAAGACTATTGATCATGGCCTTGGCGAGCGAGGGACCGAGCTGAAATTCTGACGTTTATTTATCGCAGGGATCCATCGCTACGCTCTGGATAGTTTCTGGCGCTTAAGCGCCAGAAACTACTTTTTCCAAAGCGGCTTCGGCATCCCGTGGCATCTCAATATAAAAGCCACTGCCGCGACCTCGCTCGCTTTCAATCCGAATGTGCCCACCCAAATCTCGGATAGCCTGAATGATTCCTTCCAAGCCCACACCACGACCTGCCTCCAAGGACACTTCCTGCTGCGTGCTGTAACCACCGCGACTGGCCGTTTCCACCAGCTCGACCCAAGTAAGAGCTTTGATCTCTGCAGCGGCTTTGCCGCTCAAGGCCAGGGCTTTTTCTTCCCAATGCGATCGATCAAAACCATCCCCATCATCCCTGCAGTTGACGCTCAAGTTCCTCGGATTTTCGGTAATTTGCACCACAATTTTGCCATCACGCGGCTTGCCGAGCAGCTCGCGATCCATTTCGATACCATGCACGACGGCATTCCGAATGATATGAACCAGAAACTCCATGGCCTGTTCTTCTGGTCGCGAGCGAATCAGTGCATTGCCGCCGATAATTTCAAAGTGGATCGATTTGCCCAACTTGCGTGCCATACTGCGACAACTATCAAAGATAGGCGAAATCAAAGTGCTGACTTGCTTGGCTAGGACATCCTGAATCCAAAGATCGACATCCCGATGCAGACTGATATCCTGCCTCTTGCTCATGATATCTTTCAAAACTTGGATGTGCACCTGAGAAATACGCGCTTCGATGGCAAGATTTCCCCATGAGGTTCTCAGTATAGGATTATGCAAGTCAAGGAATTTTTTGAAACTACTTTCAATGCCAGCAATGTCTAGGCTGGTCAGTTCCCGAGCTTCTTCCAGACGGTGGAGATGATCCGCCACTGCTTTCAGGCCAAAAACGAGGCTATTGCCCTTCAATGTATGCAAAAGAAAAGCCTGCTCACGCTTGCTCTTACAATGCCTCAGTTGCTCAACGAACTCATAGCTATGACTTATAAACTGACGGAATGCTTCCAGATCACGAAGGATTTTGATCAGCATTCGGTTGCGCCTGGACTCACGCTGCTTCCTTCGGAGTTCTGTCACATCCTGAATGCTGAAGAGAACATTCTGAATCGTTCCATCAGGACCCAATAAGGCCTTGGATTCCATCCGCAGCGATCGCTGTCCCAAAACAAAAGTGGATGGCAATTGGGCCAAAGCAACATCGGTCGGCAGGGTATTGTCAAAGACCTGTTGCCAGGCCAGCTTCCAAATAGCACACTGAGACGAAGACAGCTTGAGCAGACTCAAAAAATCCTCGCCTTTTTGCACATGCTCGTCAAGCAAGCGATGACAGGATTGAGAAAAGCCTTCACCAACAAAACCTTGACGATTGACGATTAAAAAACCGCTGGCCACGTTATCGAGTATGGTTCGAATCGTTTCGGTTCGTTCGGCAACGATGGCTTCCACTTGAGTGAGATGCTTTTGCAGATCCTGGTTTAAGTTTCGAATGACTAAATCCGCTTTGGCCCGAATAAAATTAACCCGATCGCCAATCGCCAGCGACATCAAAAGACCTTGAACAACGACACCGACTAAATTGCCGTATTGAATAACATGGGGCATATGATAGACCCCAAGCAGGTTCGCTGCCAAAAGAAAATTCGCTGCTAAAAATATCAGCGAAGAAATAAAATAGTAATAGGCCGGTCGATAGCCCTGAATCATGGCGAGAACACTGGCGACCAATATGAAAATGTTACCCACACCCAGAAGACCACTCAAGAGGCGGGCCTGCCTATCAAACGGCAAAAAAGGCTGCATCAAAGCCAACAAACAAACCACTGCCATCAGCACTTTAAAGCATCGAAACATGCGAGGTAAATTGAGTTTCATGTTGAGGAAGGCTAACGTGACCAAGAGTCCGGTAAAATGGGTGATGCTGCCTATCAAGAGATAGCCTTCGTTATCGAGCCATACGGCCCAATTCGTGGGCACCACATAGGGCCAAACATTCTGCATAGAGGACTGCAAGAGAATCATCGAGAGCAGAAATAAACTGTAATAAATATAAGTTCGACTTTGAAAAGAAATAGCCAAAAAGCAGTTATAGAGAAACAGCGCCATGAGAAAACCGAAAAGCCCACCTAGAACTAAACTATCCCGAAGCCAATGGCCTTTGAAGCCGGAAGCATCCCAAAGATAAAGAGACAGGATATTGGGGCCCTTGGAGCTTGTGCGAAGAAAATAGACATTATCACCTGGATAAGCGAGCAATTCGAATGCTGGACTTCGAAACTGATCGACGGTGCGTTTTTGCAGGCTTCTGTCACCCTGCCTATCAACTTGAAATCTGCCGTCTAGGTTTTTTTGATAGAGATCGACCGTATCTGTTAACACATAGCGACTTTCCAGAACAAGAGGCAGGGCCGTGCTTTCAGGATTATGCACAAGAATCTTTAGCCAAAGTTCACCACGAAGATAACTGGGGCCCGGAAATTCCTTTTGGGAGCTTTCAAAGGGACCCAGCATGGATCCTTCGCTCAATCCCTCAAGCTCTGCGGCGGGCCCAAGATTTTCCCATACCCCTACGCGCTGACCGATAGGCAAAGCCTCGCTCTCAGGAATTTCTCCCAGCAGAATACTGCTTGGGACTCCCTCGGAGCCGAAGACTGCTTGGCTCAGCAGGAGCCAGACGGCGCTTATGATGAAAACCAAGTTCATGCATTAACCTGTCGATTTTGAAACTTTCACCTCTTGTAATATCGTCAGAAAGCGGAATAAAATAAGCGGGAAATGCCGCAAAGACGCTAACAGTCCAGCGGTGGACCAAGGATTTCCCAAGGGCTGGAAAGCTCGCCCAAGGGGTATGCTGGATTGATTATAGATAGAGCGATATTTTTTGGGTATGACCAAGGAGCGAAAGAACTCGACGTGCCCAAGACGCTCATAAGGGGATTGTTCTGAATGAAGCCTGACCCGACCGACCTCATCAAAATAGCCAATCGAGAGATGCCATTTGGCAAGTATAAGGGCCGACTGCTGATCGATCTTCCGGAGGCCTACGTGTCCTGGTTTAAAGGGCAGGGTTTCCCCCCAGGCGAACTGGGCAGGCTTTTGGATCAACTCTATGAAATCAAAATCAATGGTCTGGAATATTTAATTCGGCCCATGAAAGGAAAATCGCTTCCGCAGCCAGAGGCCGAGTAATCTTTTCCGACTTTTCGAGGATTGGTGATGAAAGCCCTCAGCATTGCGGCTGCCGCCATGTCATCGGCAAGACAGCCATTGTTTGGCAGTTCGATGATACTCAGACTTGCCAAGACAGGTTCCACTCCGCCTCACCGTTGCTCAGACTCTGCTTCGCTAGGTGAATTCACCAAGCCCAGGATCGGCTGAAGCCAGCCGAGTATCCGTGCGTATACGGCCTTGCTGCTGAGCAGCCCAAGATGGTTCGTACCCAATGCCACCCATTGATGATCGGCGCCAAACTGCAGATCAAACGCTGGATCATGGTGACGACCGAGTCCGCTTGCCACCGGCACCAATCCATCACCGGCCAGCGACTGTGACATTTGCACGTTTCGACTGGCTGCAATCGCGAAGCATTCGACGCCGGCAGGCAAGGGAACCGCCGTCCGAGGGTCCCCTCCCCTGGCAAAACGATCCTTATCTTGCCAATGCCCATCGAGAACATTGCCATAGCGAAGATCTGTCACACCTGCACTGCGCATGCGTCCCAGTTGTCCCAAAGGAGCACTATAACGGCTGATACCAAGCAGGTTGTCCACCCAATTGCCGCCTCGTTCCAGCGGAGCCCCATGATGCGGCGTACCAATAGTGACCAAAGCCCGCAGTTTCTGCCGCCAGGCAAAGCCTTCGGTTTCCGCCACCAAACAGGCGCTGCGAGCCACCAGCCCCCCCATACTATGGCCAAGAAACACCAGCTCTTCCAAGGGGTGCGGCCAGGCTTCGATCAATTGTTCGAGGAGCAAAGCCAAGGCTCGACCATTCTGCGAAACATGCAGTCCACTATTGTAGCGAAGATAAATCGGCAGCAGAGCGAGGTCTTTGGCTAAGGCCGCACCATGATCTTGGGCTTTTCGGTGCCAGCTTCCCTCGTCTAGCGATGATCCGTGCAAAAGGATGAGCAGGCGCCCACCTTCTG
>JBGSRE010000658.1:0-4516 GCA_041737755.1 Oligoflexus sp. | reverse complement strand
TGGGCCTTATTCAGACAATTCCATCGCTGGCACTTTTGGTCGTAATGATCCCTCTCTTCGGGATTGGGACTCTCCCAGCACTTTTTGCTCTTTTCCTCTATAGCTTGCTGCCTATTGTCAGGGGAACTTTTTATGGCTTTAAAAATATTTCTGCTGAGGTCCGTGAGTCGGCAGCAGCTTTAGGATTGCCCTATTGGGACCAATTTCAAAAAATTTTCTGGCCACTGGCTTTACCCTCCATACTCAACGGCATCAAAACGTCTGCTGTCATCAATGTAGGGACAGCAACACTGGGAGCCTTGGTCGGGGCGGGGGGATACGGACAAACGATACTCCGAGGGATTCGTCTCGATCGTCTCGACCTTATTTTGGCAGGCGCTATTCCCGCGGCCGCCCTTGCCATTGTCATCGATCTGCTGTTTGACTGGATTGAAACCCTCACGGTATCGAAGGGCCTCAGACTGTAAACAGCAATTTCAGCGCAGAAAAGAGCTATCTCGGCTTATATTGCAATCAATATAAGCTGCAAGTTTGTACTCTGAATCCTTCTCTTCCTCTTGCTGCTGGATAGCCTCGGGATAAACATCACAGCGCTGGTGACAGGACTCGGTATCGGTGGCATCGCCATGGCCTTGGCTGTGCAGAATGGTCTTTTTGAATGATAGAAATTCTGGGCGTCAGGTAATAGTCCCAAAGGTCCATCACCACTTCCACTGCAAGCCTTAGGAAATAGCCAAACGTCCACCTTATTTTTGGGCGAAATGTTTCCATGCCTTGCTTTTGCCGCGATATCCGGAAAATTATCAACAAAAATGGCATCTTATGGTTAGAGTTAATCTCTAGCACAGCATAAATCCTTTGTAATCGTCTCAATGCAGCAAAATCAGAATTATTACCTTCTCGAATACAAAACACTTCGAGGTTGATTTATTCATTGGGGCACCGATCGAAAGACTTGAGTTTTATTATTGAGGAGAAACATAATGAAATTGAGAACGATTGGAAGTTTGATACTGGGGATGAGTGTCCTGGCCGCATGCAGTAAGAGTGATAGCGAAGAAGATGCAGTCACCAGCTCGACAGAACCGACCGTCGAGGACGTAGCTACGGATAAACTGTCAACTGGAACCCTGCTGATGGACTATGCACTGACCGCAATGTCGAGTGCCACGGTAGCTAGTGATTCTGGACTTCGTCTGGATGAGGAGGGGCAGAGTTCCACCTATCCCCGCTGCGATAATAATGGTGCCGCTTGGGATAGCCAAACGTCGAAGCGAATGATGCCGAAAAATTCTAAGTTTGCTGCGGATACCTTCTATTGCCAATTGAACTTCCCTAGCTCAGCAGAGACGGTTTTGGGGAGTCTTCTGCAAAACAAGAACGTGCTTTGTGATATGGAGCGGGTGCTAGGCGAGCTGGAGTATACAGAGGCTGGAAAGGCTTATGCCGATGCACTTATTCAACCATCACTGGGTTGTGGATGGTCTCAGAAAGCAGTGGATGAGATGGGTGCGGCCGGGCTCAAAGGTACTGTTACGGCTACACTTCTGAGCTCAGGAGATTGGGATAAAAAACTCGCAATTGTAGTTCCCAACTTTCTAAATTTCACTATTTTTATGCGTGCTCGTGACGGCATAGTCTCCTTCAAACAAGTGGAAGGCTGGACGCAGGCGGAACGTTCACAGCGTCTCAAGCTATTAGGCAGTTCCTCTCCCTTTATAGCCGACGATGCCGCGGGCACCCGAGGTACAGTGATCACCATTGACCTCAAAAAAGGAGTTCTGCGTGGCGAGGTCGGTGATACCTACTGGGGACGCCGCACCCGCATACTTGCCACCGGAACTTTCAACACAGAAACTGGCAAGTTTACTGAATTGACTGAAATAGACGCTATCCAAGGTAACTTCGAAAAAGGCGGTCAGGATAGTTCTGCTCCGGGCCTCTATGGAGAGTATGCGACCATTTCCGGTAATAGTAGTGACGGATTCAAAACCAACTCTTATAATTTCAAGTGCACTGGGTTAAATTGCTCCTTCGGAGCGGATCTTACGGGTGCTGTGCAAGTTGATACGGAGAACAGCTCGACAGCCTGTATTCCTTCGACAGCTGCTTGTACCGGCAACTCTGGTCTAGTCCTGGATCCAGCAACTGATCTTGGCTACCTGGCCCTGGGAGCCTCATGGGACGACAATGGCAGCACGCGCAGCGCATTCCAAACATGGTTGACTGGTGCTAGTCCTTTGACTTTTACCAGTATTAGCAAGGCCAGTGTCTTGGACTAAGCCTTCTAGCTGTGACTATCGGGTAGGAGAGGAGCTTGAATCCTCATCCTACCAACAAAACGTTCCAGCTCGCAAGCGGTAGGCAATCATTCCTTTATTTCGAGCAACAGGGTTTGATTTCGCAGCTTTCCTCAAGCAACAGAGTTTCTTTTCTTAAAAATCCTGTGCTGGGAATTTATGCGGCCAGCTTAGAATCTGTGACCAGACCGTGCCTGCCCTTTTCTCTGCTTACAAACGTTTGAGCCAGCCAAGCCATCCTATATTCAGGCAGTTTTTTTCTGCTGGAAATCGACTAAGACTTCGCTCAAGCGATTTATGGTGAGCGGTTTTGATAAATAATCATTCATTCCAGCATCCAGGCAGCGATCGCGGTCCATTTTGCTGGCATTCGCTGTGAGGGCGATGATACTCACATCCGAAAATCCTCGAATCAATCGAGTTGCTTCAAGCCCATCTATATCAGGCATTTCACAGTCCATGAAAATAATGTCATACGTCTTGATCTTACAGGAATTGATCGCTGCTCGACCTGTGCCAACTATTTCGCAGGAATGTCCCAGCGTTCGCAGAATGCTTTCCATAACCTTTTGATTCACGGCATTGTCTTCGGCTACTAATATTCGTAAATTGAGCAACGCCAGATTCTTTTTAGCGTCCAAGCCTGGCAAATCATGCGAGACTTGGCTTTTATGAGTGGGGAACAAAACTCGCTCCATACTCTTATATAAAAGTGCCTGTCGTAAGGGGAAATGAAAATGCAAGCACTGCGGATCGGCAGGTTCCGAACTCTTCAGGGGTGAGTAGTCAAAATATATGAGGTGGCTCGATTCTAATTTTATGAAGCGAACGATTTCCTCTCGATTCAGTTCAGCGACATAAGGCGCCTGTTGATCCAAGAGGTAGAGACAAGCATCCGCTAGCTTGAATTGGCTGAACTCAGCAGGCGTGACCAGGGTCGCGGCAGTCAAGCCCCGCAAGGCCAGCAAATCTCGCACTCGAATGTAAAACAACTCATTGTCTGTGACGATTTTGGCTGAGACATCTCGAAAGTTTGGTCGCCCAGAATAATCGACATTGGGGCTCCATTCCACTCGACAGCTAAACCAAAACGTCGAACCACGATTGACTTGACTTTCAAACCCAGCGTCTCCACCCATAAGTTGCGCTAGTTTTCTGGCTATTGTCAAGCCGAGTCCGGTACCTCCGTAGGCTCGACTGATGGAACCATCCGCCTGGCTGTAGGGTTTAAAAAGCAGGTCTTTTTTATTGTCGGGTATGCCGGGCCCAGTATCAACAAGTTCAAATCGCAACTGATGGCTTCCTGATTCATCGCGATTGCGCACGACTCGCAATTGAATTTCACCTTTTTCGGTGAATTTGATCGCGTTGCTAAGATAATTGCATAGTATTTGCCTGATTCGAGTCGGATCACCGACCACAGTCGTCGGAATCAATTGATCTGTGAGATTCGACAGTAGGACTTTCTTTGCATTGACCTGCTCAGCATACAGGTAAATGACACTTTCCAGCAAAGCCCTCAGGTCAAATTCGATTTGCTCAATTTCTACGTGCCCCGACTCGATTTTGGAAAAATCCAGGATATCGGAGATGATTTTTAGTAGCACTTCACTGGAATTCATGATGGTCGATACATACTCTGTTTCTTGTTCCGGCAAAGGGCACCTCTGCAAAAGACTAGCCATGCCTATGATGCCGTTGAGTGGTGTTCGTATTTCATGGCTCATAGTCGCCAGGAAGCTTGATTTGGCCAGTGTCGCTTGCTGAGCGTGGGCCTCTTCATCTCTTAGTTTTTGGCAGGTGGTCCGATAGTCTTCCAAGAGTTCAGTCGTTTTAGTGAGATCTTCGATGGTAAAGATAGCGAGTCGTTCCCCATTTGCATTGACCAAGCCTGAAAGGTAATACTGATGAATCTGAAAATGGTCTCCGTCAATCGAAAACGGCATCAGTCGCTTATGCAGGAGAGACGAAAAAACCGATGGGACTCCAGACTCAATAGCTTGCGTAACACGCGCATGATATCGAGGCTGCTTGAAGATGGGGAAGAGATCCAGCAAACTCTTGCCTATAAATTCTTCTCTTAACTTGCCGCTCCATCGTTCCAAAGTGGAATTCCAGAATCGCACAATCCACTGACTGTCAACAACGCAATATCCATGCGGTAGGGTGTCAAGGAGTTGAAATTCTCTGAATTCAACTGTCATGCAACGTCTTCT
>JBGSRE010000638.1:0-5542 GCA_041737755.1 Oligoflexus sp. | reverse complement strand
TATCATCTTTTCGTTCCATGCGAAGGGTGATTTCTGTTTTAGAATCTTCCAGAGGTTTAACCACCCAGAACTGAGGATAAAGACCTTCCCCCCACACCCTCAGATACTGGCGTTTGAGCTTGTCCACTTCAATGGCGACTGGAGTTTCGCCAACTAAATCACCTTCTCCGGCCTGGTCATCGTAATCGACCAGACTGATATTGGCCTTTTCATTGCTGACAAGGGTCAAAGTCTTGGTGGCACAGCTGCTGAACGTGCAAGATAAGGCTGAGTAAGCAAACAGAATTATTAATTTTCTCATGTTTTCCTTAACCCTGGCTGGCAAGCGACGATAAGGGCGCCTATAAGGTGAGGTCCGCCCTGCCTGCGGCCCTGGCAGTCTGGAATAAAAGGAAGATAGTCATGTCTTACGGAAAGCTATCAGCCCTGGCGCTCGTTTTCATTTTATCATCGGGTCTTTCCTTGGCACAAGGTACCCGCAGTAAGGAAGTCTCTATAACTCCGTCGTCCGAGTCGCAGTCTGCTCTAGTCAGGCGTTCCTTTGAAAACGAATTGCGTTCGATTCTGGAGAAATATCTCAAAGCTCATCAGTATGCGATCGATGTGAGCTTCAAAATGCCGCAAAATATACAAGGCATAGGCGATGTTCCCTACGCACCGGATTCCATGATTGCTGATTCTTTCCAGGGCCTACCGAGTGCTGAACAGCTTAAAAAACTTGAGAATCTGCAGGTTCGTGTGCTCGTACCGCAGTGGATGGATGGGCAAACCAAAGCCACGCTGCAGGGACTGCTGAGCAAGCGTTTAGAGCAGTTGATGGGATCGGCCGTGCGACTCGAGTTACAAAATGTGCCGCTGAATGTGGAAGAACCCCCCAAGCCTATTCCTACCCTTCCTGGTTTTGCTGCAAATGCAGCAAGTACCGCCGATGCGCAAAAAAATGCTAAGGAAATGGATGATCTCAAAAATGAAATGCAGAAGGAAAGAGATCGCTTCCGCGAGGACCTTAAAGACCTCCAGGACAAGCTAGCCACAGCTGAAAAAGTGAATCCGATCAGCGGTGTGGCTGCCAGCAAGAGCAGTTTTCAGGACTTCTGGGAATTCGCCAAAGGCAATCCGCTTGGCGCTGGAGTCGTTTTAATCCTGATTTATGCGGGAATATTCACTTTAGCCTTTCTGCCATCTCGATCCATGGCAAGCGGTCTGACAGCAATTCAAGGTGCTTTTGGTGGAATTGCGAAGTCGATCAAAGGCGTGGCTGATTCCATGGCTCGCTCGGGTTCCGGTTCCGGTGCTAGCGAATCTGTCGAGCGTCCGGCATTAGCCCAAACGCATGCGGGTCATCATACTCCGGGGGCTATTGCGGCTGGCAAATCCCAGCAGCCGTCTTATCCTGAGTTGAAAGAATTTCTGGCCCAAGTGCAGGGGCAGCATCAGACTCATTCGGATTCGATCGTCATTGAAATGATTCAATCCTTCCTGAGTCAGGATGCGGGAAACTTCAAAGCCGTCTTGCCATTGGAGCTGGTCGGGCCACTGCATGCGAATCGAATTTTCGAGCAGCTTCCGAGTGATCAGAAGGATGTCCTTCTGCGTTTGATTCCAAAAGCGGAAAGTTCGATGCTTGATAAAACCGAAGCGCTTTATGAGCTCGCGGAAGCCTATCAAACCAGACTCTTGGCTGCTGGTTGGAAAGGCGGGACTCGGGCAAGTTTGAACGAGCAAGTACAACGGCTGGTCGGAACTTTGAAAGCGGAAGAATTTCCAGTGATCGCCCGCCAGTTGAAAACAGAGGACGGTTTGCGTCGTTTGATGCTCTATCTCGATGCGCCGACCCTAGGCCAGCTTTTGCAAAGTTTTAAACGCAATCCTCAAGAACGAAATCTGGTGCTCCACTGCTTGGCAGCAATGCCCGAGGCCTTGGATGCCGGTCATGCCGATCGAGAGATTGAGGCGGTCCTTGAACAGTATCTCAATCGCAAAAGGGAAGACCGCTATTTGCCGTATATCGCTCACTATGAAGCGATCGTCGTTCAGTCTGGAGAGGATTTGGAAGATGATTTGATCGAACAGATCAGCCAGAGTAATCCAGAGGTGGGGCGCCACCTCCGGCGAAAGATTGTCACCATCGGCAGCTTTTTTATGATGCCGGATGCGGTTCGTGGCGAAATCCTGGGCCCGTTCTCGAACTATGAATTGGCCGTGCTACTGTCGGGATTTACCGATACTCAAAAGCAGGCTTCATTGATGTCGAGTCTGGAACCCCGTCGACGGGAGTTGGTGCAGGAGCAGATGCACATGCTGGTGGATGAGAACAAATATCAATTGGCAGAAGCTCAGAAAACCCTGAAGAATCGATTGAAAGACGCCCTGCGCGTGACTCGAGCGAATCGAATGGATGAAGGGCAGGACGATGCTGCTGATGGGGAAGGCGATAGCGACAAAGCTACAGGCACAATTGCTGCCTGATTCTGAATCAAATGACTTGCAGCAGACCAAAACACTCCTTTCGGAACCTGATGCCTACTAAACTGTAGCTTTTATCCTGGCAAGGGCCCATGGTCCCTGCTTGTTTTTCCGCAGTCCGCACCGCAAGTTGGGGGAGTGCAGGAACGAGGTAAAAGCCCCCCATGATAGCATTTTCACAAACAGATTCGCGGCCTATGAAATCTTCCTTGGCCCCCAGATCGAAGGCTGACTCCGTCCTTTATGAAATCGTTCACTATACGGAGTACTGCTACGATCGGGACATTCAGCGCAGTGAACATCAGCTGCGCCTTACGCCCACCCAGGATCTCCATCAGGATGTCCTGGCTTTTGCTCTCGATCTTGACCCTCATGCCATCATGCGGCCTTATCAGGATAGTTTCGGCAATGAGGTGATTTATCTCCATATCCAGGAGCCCTATCGACAGTTGCGAATGGAGGCTCGGAGTGTGGTGAGTGTAGCGCCACCTCGAAACCTTGACCATGTTCAATGGAAGGATCCCATTATCTGGCCAAAGGGTGAATGGGAGAGGCTGCAGCATCTCATGATGCCTGATTATCTCCCGGACAATCAGCTGCTTGTTCTTCGCGACTATGCTCGGCATTTTTTAGATGCCCAGCAAGGTGAAATTATTCCAACCATTGACGCCATCAATCGCGCCATTTTTCAAGAGTATACTTATACGCCAGGGAGCACAGTTGTTGGTACCAGCGTGTTTGATGTCTTTGTGATGAAAGAGGGTGTTTGTCAGGATTTTACCAATCTTATGCTCTGCCTTTTGCGTCTGCTACACATCCCAGCACTCTATCGCACGGGCTACATTTTTACGGGCAAGGAACACAATGCACACATTGTTCCGGATGCCTCACATGCCTGGGTTGAAGTTTATCTGCCGCTCGTCGGATGGTGCGGCTGGGATCCTACCAATGGGGGACGGGCTGGTCTTGATCATATTCGCCTGGCAGCAGGTCGCAACTGCTACGATGCTACCCCGACTTCGGGGACCATTTATACTCCCTTTCAATCAGAAATTTTGACGGTTCATGTCAAAGTCAAAAGACGAGGAGCCTCAGGCCATGAGTTTTGAAAATTACCAGACAGAAGGATTTTATGACGAACTTTTTGAACTCGATGGCCGCCCCCGTGACTATGCCTCGGGCCTCGTCACTCTGTTGAAAGAGCTGTCCACCGAAGACCTCGTCTTACGACAGAAATCGGCGGAATCCACCCTTCGCCATTTAGGAATTACCTTTCGCAGCTGTGATGAAACGGATGCGGAACACATTTTCCCCTTCGATATTATCCCCCGACTGATTGATGCTAAAAGCTGGGAAAAGATCCGTATTGGGGTTGAGCAGCGGGTGCGGGCGATCAACACTTTCCTGGGTGATATCTACGGTAAGCAGCTTATTTTGAAGGATGGCGTCATCCCCCGGGAGATCGTGCTGAGCAGTCCTGGCTTTGCTTCTGTTTGCCATGGCGTCAAGCCGAAAAACGATATCTGGACCCATGTGTCTGGTATCGATCTGGTGCGTGATGCTGATGGTCGATTCTATGTGCTTGAAGACAACATGCGCTGTCCATCCGGAGTGTCCTATGTTGTGGAAAATCGTCGGGTTTTGAAGTGCACATTTCCTGGTCTTTTTGAAAGTCTTGACGTGGAACCAGTCGATGACTATCCAGAAAAACTTTTGCAGACTTTGCTGTCAGTAAGTCCGGTGGCGCCTGAAGATACCGCTCTGGTCTTGCTGACACCTGGCGTTTACAATGCGGCCTATTATGAGCATTGTTTTTTGGCTAAAAGCATGGGCGTGCCGCTGGTAGAAGGACAAGACCTTTTCGTCAACGATCATCGGGTCTATTTAAAAACCACGCGAGGCCCGAAGCGCGTGCATGTTGTCTATCGGCGTATCGATGACGATTATTTGGACCCTCAGGTTTTCCGTCCGGATTCCATGCTCGGTGTTCCTGGCATCTTTGATGCCTGGCGTATGGGCCATGTGAGCCTGGTCAATGCTCCCGGCACGGGATTAGGCGACGATAAGGCGATCTATACCTTCGTGCCCCAGATGATTCGCTACTATCTGGGTGAAGAACCCGTTCTCGATAGCGTTCCCACTTGGCTTTGTGCCTACGAAGCGGATCGAAAATATGTTCTCGAAAATCTCGATAAACTGGTCGTCAAGTGTGTTTCTCAGTCCGGTGGCTATGGCATGCTGATTGGTCCCCGTTCGGATGCTCAAGATCGGGCCCGCTTCAAGCAGTTGATTTTGGACGATCCAAGGGCTTACATCGCCCAGCCGACACTTTCATTGTCGCGTGTGCCCACACTTTTGGATTCCCATTTTGAAGGTCGTCACGTGGATCTTAGGCCTTTCGTTCTATTCGGTGATGAGATCTATGTCCAGCCAGGAGGGCTGACTCGAGTGGCGATGAAGCGTGGCTCGCTGGTTGTCAATTCTTCACAGGGTGGTGGAAGCAAGGATACCTGGGTCATTCGAAACTGAGTCAATTTACGGGGAAAACGCTATGCTTCTCAGTCGCAACACCTATGCTGTTTATTGGATGAGCCGCTATCTTGAGCGGGCTGAAAACATTGCTCGGTTTATTGATGTGAATTTTCACTTGCTCATGGATATGCGCGGACCAACACCGGATGACTGGTCACCATTTATTTCTGTGACAGGTGATGAAGAGCTTTTCTATAGGCGTTATGCCGATGCCAATAAACACAATGTTTTGCAGTTCCTGGTCAGTGATCCTGAATACGGCAACTCGGTGATTTCCTGTCTAGAGATGGCAAGGCAAAATGCTCTGCAGGTTCGAGACATCATTAACTCGGAAATGTGGGAGTTAATCAATCGCTACTATCTTTTTTTAAAGGATCGCTCGCAATTTCCGGTGACTGATGCCTACGAGTTTTTCTTTCAATTGAAGAATTTTAATCGGCAGTACCTTGGAATTTTGGATAGCAGCCTGAGCCGTGATGAGGTTTGGCATTTTTGCAGACTGGGCCACTTCGTCGAACGGGCGGATAAGACCTCACGAATTCTC
>JBGSRE010000629.1:0-6219 GCA_041737755.1 Oligoflexus sp. | reverse complement strand
CTCTATGGTCCCATCAGCTTTTTTCAACTGAACAGGGACTGCTGCATCCTGCAGTTTGTTGAAAAGTAGATCATAGACTTCGGTCGGAGCTGTCATCGTGATTGCTTTGCCAGTTCTATCGGTAAAGGCAGCGCTGCAATCGGGAGTTTGCTGACAATAGCCGTCGAGCTTTTTAAATATTTCATTTTGGGCCAAAGCCAGATCGCGACCATAAGCGAGCAGATCGACCGTGAGATCAACCGCTCCGTCCAGGACGAGAGCATTGGTGCGGCCTGGAAACTGAGTGACATAGGTTTGCGCCAACTGAGTTCCATAGCTAAGCGAGTAGATGCTCCAACTGGAATATCCCATCAGGATGCGGAATGTCTCCAGATCGGCTGCGGCTTGTTCTGTATTATAATGCTGTAGGACTTCAGGTGCACGGTTCAGTTCTTTCACACAGGCTGCTGCAGCTGTTTTTGCGCCTTCCGCGAGAGTCAGGCGTTCCGCTTCCTCATAAGTCCAAGGTGGAACGAAGGAATAGTCCGCCGAGGCTTGCATACAATCCATGGCTTCGGATGCTCGAACACCCCGTAAATCCATCGTGACTATATCAAAGCGCTGCTTGATTTCCGGTTTGATCCGCTGCAACCAGCGACCCAAGGAATAAACAGCAGGGTCTCCAGGGCCTCCAAAAAGGACGAGAAGAGCCTCACGGCTTTTGCTGTCTCCTGATTTGACCGCGAAATTAACGGTCATTCGGGCACTCACGGCACTGTTATGGTCCAAGGGCATGGCGACCTCATAGCAATTGAGTTCGGCGCCATCCTCACAGGCTTTGGCAGCGGGCAGCTGCATAGGAACTTTGTTGGTGGCATTCCAGATATCACTGCTATCATAGGATTTGTGGCTACTTTTTTGCGCTGCGCCACAGGCTGTCAGAAAAGCGAAGGACCAAACTACCAGCACAGCACGAGCAGATTTCAATGCACAAGGCATGACGACTCCAGTCAGTGAAAAACCGGCCTCTCAATAGTCGAGGGTGAAGATACTAAGCAGAAACTATGCCTTCTGGCAAATGATTGATTTAGCGAAGGATGAGAGGGCAGGCTCTGTCAAATTTCTTGACAGGCGTACGGATCTTGCCACCACCGTGCACAGATGGGTTCACGATCAAAAACGGCAAGACCAAGCATTTTTTATGCGAAATCAAATTTTTTTGTTCATTCTTAGGTTTTATTAATTCAGCATAAGTGCGCAACTGATGCAAGGTCGCGCTATTTTGATCTTATCCAAATTTAATAACAGCTTTCAATTTTACTGGGACTATATAATCATTTAAATTATACTCCCCAATTATGTGGCCAATAGAGTTTAGCATAGGAAACACTATTTTTAGCAGAACAAACACCGGGCGGCGACGGAACTATTTTTATTTCTATCGGAATATTTCCGTAATGGAAATTTCGTCGATTACACGCGGATTACTTACAAAATCTTAGGAGAGCAGAAATTAATCATCGAGCTTGGACAATTCTATTCTTATGTTGGTTAGTTGCATCGATTTCCAGCTTGGGGAGTTTATTTTTCAGCGAGGTCATGCGATTTCCTCCCTGTGTTCTGTGCTGGTATCAAAGAATTGCTATGTATCCACTGGTAGTCATTTTTTTAGCAGGTTTTTTTCCATTGAACGCTTCGGTCATTAAATTCTCGCTGCCATTAGTCGCTATAGGTTTGATGACCTCGCTTTATCATGTCCTGCTTTACAATGAAATAATCCCCCAAAGTCTCTCCCCATGTTTAGAAGGGGTGTCTTGCTTCACAGTCTTCATCAATTGGTTTGGTTTTATTACAATTCCTTTACTGTCTTTAACTGCATTTTCGATATTGTTGGGCCTGTTAATTATTTTAAAAATTGAATTCCGGAGATTGAAAGATGAAAAGTAAAAATTATCTGATATTGGGAACTAGCATATTTTTGGTTTTTGCTTTCGTGTTGGGGGGACTGCTATATAAGCAAGTAGAATCCAACCGTCTGGGATTTATTGCTAAGAAAGATTTTTCCACTTTTGTTAGAGATTATTCGCCTATCACAGGCAGTCCCGACGCGACAATTTATGTCGTAGAATTCATGGATCCAGAATGCGAGACATGTCGCGCTGTCTACCCCGACGTCAAGAAATTTTTGAGAGAGTTTGATGGAAAAATAAAGTTGGTTGTTCGCTATGCTCCATTTCACCCCAATTCAAAGCTTGTGATTAAAATTTTGGAAGCTTCAAGGAAACAGGATAAATATTGGGAGACCTTGGAATTATTATTCGCCAGCCAACCAGAGTGGGGAGACCACCACAACCCTAATCCACAGCTGATATGGGATTACCTGCCAAGAATCGGACTGGATGTCGATCGTATAAAACAGGATATGGAAGATCCAAAAATAGCAGAAATCATTGAACAGGATATCCTTGATGGTAAGACGTTAAACGTCCGTCAGACCCCGACCTTTTTTGTAAATGGCAAATCCTTGCCAAGTTTTGGAATGTCACAATTAAGGGATTTGATCGCTTCTGAAATCAGGCTTAAAGGGGAGTGAATGGAGATTACCCGAGAAAACAATGCTTGAAGCCCCTAGGTTGACGGCTTCAAGCACTTTTACCATGTAAGCTATATTCCATTCCCAGCTTTGCCTGCTTATCTTCGCCAGGTCGGGCTCGAGCAGAGAACTAAGGCACGGGCGCCACCGCGCTCCGAACAGTCCTATCTTGGAATTCTGACCATCGATGCCTCTGGTTTCAATAGAATCAGCGAGAGAAAAGTCATGTGCAACGATGCTTTTAGCACTCATGCTCCCCTGCAAACTCTCCGCGCAGTCGAAGCCAGCCGAAAAACTCAGCTTTAGACTCCAAGGCGCCTACTACAGAGAAGACAATGGCAAGCTAAGCGCGCCCTGCCCAAAGATTATAGCCAGGAGGAACTTTTGAAAGTTTTTTCCTTCAGCAATCGAGGCATCAACTTAGTCAGCAAAAAAGCCTTGAAGCCTCAGGCTCTTTTCAAATGGCAGCTCAAAGATCCTTGAACGATTGAAAAGTAAAAAGCCCGCACACTTTAGTGTCCGGGCTTCGCTATTCCCTCTGATTTAGAAGAATCTGGACTTAGGGCAGAATTCTGGACATTGCAGGACCTGCAGTTTCTTCGATTCTGTCTTCGACGATATCGATGATACAGAGTTTGCCATCGAGAGTCTTGCGAACCGTCTTAGGATTCAGCAAGGCATCTCTGATAAAAGTTCCGTCAAGATCGTTGAGGTCTTTTGCAGCAACTTCGGCTTCCCTTACACCGAGGCGGCATTCGCTCGTGAAGAGCTTATCGCCCCACTCAGCAAAAGGATAATCCTGGGAGTAGGGGTTGGGTCCGCCTTCAGCATCAGGAATGATGTTGCGGGCAAGGTTGATCGAGTGCTTGAAGAAAAGACGAACGTCGGCTGCTTCTGAAGCAACGAAGTTAGAGGTGATAACTAGATTTCCGATTAGCTTAGCGTCTTTTTCAGGTGCGTAGGTCCAAGTGTCGGATCCATAGACGTTGTAGACAGTCAGCGGATTAGCGCCACCGTTGAGGCTGCTGTTAAACGCCATGAAGTTTTTTCTATAGTCGGACTGGTCCTTAGCCAGCTCGCCGAATTTAGCGCGGACGTCAGCAGGTGCGCTGAACCAAACGAAGCGAGGACCCTTGGGCGCTGCTACCTTCTTACCGGTAGGAGTGCGCTCCGATAGGTGATCTGCTTGGAGCTCGCGTGGATCGACGAGGCGGTTGATTCCGGCGAAATTCTTGGCAAAATACTGAATCGAGTAGTAGAAGCGAGAAAACGCCCCCGTGCCGGCAGGTACACCTTTTTCAAGACTCAGGCGGTTAGATAAGTTCTTCGCAAAAAAATTGTTGTTGATAGTTTTTGGCTGTGGAGGATTAACAGTGTAATCCACACCAGAGCTCTGGCCGCCGATGTCATGCATCCCGATCAGCGTCTGGCTCTCGTCCGGACCGTCTTGAAAAATCTTAAGAGCTATCGAAGGCGTATGACGATCAGGTGAGCTTGGTGGTACTGCACTAGAGAAGCGCCCCAGAATGCAGTTATTCCCTTCAGCAAATTGACCGGTGTAGCCAAGGGCTTTGACTACTTCCGCATTGGGCACGAATTTCGCGCGAGCCATCGCCGAGAAGCGGTGAGTTAGGCGCACAAAGTTGACACTGTTCTTTTCATAGGGGCGGAGCTCAGAGCCGCCTTCTTCTTTAGTGAAGCCTTGAAAAATGCGCAAGAAGCGAGGGGCGGCGCCGTTTCCGAAAGCGATAACTTCTCTGAAGTTGCTTTTGGGCGGAACCATATCGTCTCCCACTTGCTGGGTTTCGACGATTTTGTTCCAAAGGATGTCGAGCTTTTCACAACCAGGAGCGCTGCGGTCATTGGCAGCCTGCAGTTCCTTACCGGTGTCCGAGAAAGACTTTATCTGCTCGTTAATCTTTCTCTTCTTTGCATCAAAAAAGTTGCTCTCGCTGCTATCTTCTTTCGTAGCCGACTTACACGAATAGACTGCCAAACCGAACGAAGACACAGTGATTGAAAGCAGGAGTGGCTTTGTGAACTTTCCCATTATTCCCTCTTAAATGCGCGCTCTTTTATTATCTACACCAATAATACTACAAGCTGTTTTAATGGAATACCACTATCAGGAATTGCCGAGTGGGGAAGGTAAAGTCCGGTCTGGAGGATCTAGCAAGGGCCGGATAAGAGGCCCCATTTGCAGTGAAATCTATAAAATATAAAAACAGAATATCTTGAGAAGTGTTATCATTTTACTTTTTAGTAGCCTGGAGGGAAGACAACGCTGGAGAGAAAAGGGTAGAAGCGATCGTCCTCTGCATCGTAGTAGGTTTTCGTGAGATAGTCCCAGCTGAGCCTCGTATATCCATTCCCGATCCAAGGGCGATCGAATCGCTGGGACCCCCAAGAGTTTTTGGCCACCAGATATTCGATCTCGCCCTGTAATGCAAGTGTTTTACTTGCCTCGTCGAGGTCTCCTTCACCGATGGTCCCGACTTCGGGAATATTGCGAACCGTGTAATCGTGCAGAACTACAATATGTCCACCGGTGGTGCCGTAGTCTTCATTTTGCGAGAGGGTGCTCAGATTGAAAAGGCCTTTAGCGTCAGGGGCGTTGAAGCTCACATAGAAGGTCAGAACTAGAGGCTGATGGTCATTGAGGGCCTTGCGCATTCTGAGACCTAGCTGCTTGAATCGGCTTAGCTCCGATTCACTGGGCAGCTTTTTGCCCTCAAACTGGGTCCAGTAGGAATATGATGGGTTATCGACCTCTCTCCAGTCGGCAAGCGAAGCACTCAGGGTGCGCTCCTCGCCCGACTTTCTATCCTTGAGGAGAGTTTCGTCGCTGAGCTTACGCTTGGCATAGGCGGCATCTATATCGACCAGGTAGCGTCCGTTACAACTAAAGGCTTTGTTGAGCTCGGTTTTAAGTAGCTCTGGTGTGCGCTCGATCCCAGCAGCTAAAGTCCCGCCTTCTTTTACCTGCAGTTCGAGATAATTTTGAGCACAGAGCTGCGCGTCAGACTTCGTTATCGAAGCTTCTTCGCCAATGAAGTCCTTTTCTTCGAGCCATCCGTAGGAGAGTACGAGATACTTGGCTCGTGCCCATGAACCCGAAGTGTTGAGTTCACTTTTGTCAGTGGATATTTCCCAGTTGTTCTGGAGCTTCTCATAGAGGTCCCAGTAGGTCCAGTAGGATTCTGAAACGTTGAGATCGCCGCTTCCACTGCTTTTGAGCATGGATTCGAACCAGGATCCTAAGGCATAGAGCCAGCAGTTGCCGATCGATTGCCGTTTCACCTCGGTGTGATCGACGACTGTTACATCGAGCTGACTGGCAGTGCGTTTCTTTTCGCCGCAGCCGCTCAGTAAGACCAGAAGACTAGACGATCCGAGTAAGGCACGCATGGAGAAGATCATAGAAGGTCCTTTCGCTTTAGTTTAGATTTTACTGAGCCGCTCTAGGGCGTAATCCAGATAGCGAAGGAGTTCCCGCTGGCTGGGTTGGGTGCAAGCTTCTGGGCTGGCGATCACCTCCCAAACCCACTGTCCTGTCCTATAGTTACTTAGAGCTAGATGCGGTCGAGTTAGTTGATCATTCCAGTGAGAAAAATAGGCATCGCGGTCGAGCTCACGCAAAGCCTTTA
>JBGSRE010000618.1:0-4677 GCA_041737755.1 Oligoflexus sp. | reverse complement strand
TTTGGGCGCCTCGACCTCACTGCTTTTTGTTGTGCCACTTTTAAGCTTTGACATGCAATCACGAATCGCAACGGCCTGTGTATTTGTGAGTGCTCTTTCAGTTGCTGTGGCGTGTCTTGTGTCGGTATGGAAAGGCTATAGACCCGCTCAGTACTATATGTTTGCTACCCTCGCCTTCATCGTCTCAAATATGCTCGTCGCCCTCAATCTCTTGGGCGTGTATCACTTAACCAACGTGATTCAATATGGCAATTTCTTTGGCATCGTGATCAAGGGTCTTTTGATGTCTCTGGCGATTGCTGATCGAGTGAATTTCATAAGGTCCAATGCGGATCGGCTTATAAAAAATTTGAACGGAGAATTGCAGGCCCACCTTGTTCAAGTAGAAGCGATTGTTGCAGAACGCACAGAGACCATTCGCAATATTCTCGACAACGTTGCCAGTGGATTTTTAATCGTCAATCGCCAAGAAAAAATCATGGATGGATTCTCTCGATCGTGTCATCAGATTCTTGGTCAAGAGGTTCAAAAAGGTAGGAACTTTTCCGATCTTTTGCAGTTGCCAGACTCCATGAAAAAAATTTGGCATCAAATCTTTGTCCAGATCTTTGAGGATAGTTTGCCGGAACAGGTCTCTTTGGAGCAACTGCCCACTACCCTAAGATTGGGTCCGAAGACTCTCAAACTGGAAGCCAAAGCGCTGCGAGGAAGCGATGGTTCTATCATAAATATCCTCTTTACCTTACAGGATGTGACAGAACTCAGACGACGGCAGAATGAATCGCAGCGCAATAAGACTCTCATCAAAATCCTCAGCGACTTTGAAGCATTTCGGCAGTTTATCAATCATAGCTTTGAGCTTGTGACAAGATTGAAGAGTACGACGGATAGGAAAGAGAAGGCCTTCCTCTTGCACACTTTGAAAGGCAATAGTCTGGTCTTTGGCCTGAAGAAAGTGGCTAAGCATCTCCATTCTTTGGAAGAACTCAGTCAGCTCAAGGACCAAGATATAGAATCTATAGAACAGCTATTCCAGAGATTTTTGACTCGATATGAATCGATTCTTAAGACCACTTGGGGGACGAATACTCTGCTAGCGCGGGTAACACCCCATCACTTCGATGAATTGCGAGCTTTGCTAGTGGGTTCAGTCAATCAAAATCTTCAGATTCAAGTCGACTCTTGGATTCATCATGTCAGCTCGCTGCCGGTCCATACCCAGATGCACCCGATACTAGAAAACTGCCGAGACTTAGCCCAAAAATTACATAAGCCAGTGGACTTTAAACTGATCGGTGGCGATGTTCGCATTTGCTCGGAGTTGGAAGAGAAAATTTTGGGCTACCTGATCCACATCATTCGCAATGCCATCGTCCATGGCATCGAACACGATCGACTGATACTTGGCAAGCCCAAGCATGGTTCCATTAAAGTCGAGTTTTCAGAATCCCCCGAAAATTTAACGGTGGTCTGTACCGATGATGGCCAAGGCTTTGATCGATCCTATTGGCATGCCCTTGCCATGAGGAACGGTGTCAAAGCTACGATCCGCGAGTTGCAGGAGCTGCCGTGGCTGAACCTGATTGAGAGCGCCAGTAAAGATGGACATAGCTCTCAAACTGAAGTCTCCTTGGAGTCCGGTCGGGGTATTGGACTGACCGGTATTATCCAGGCTCTCAGGCAGTTAGGAGCGGATCTGCAGATCGACAGTGAAAGGGGTCGAGGCAGTCGCTTCTGTATTACCGTTTCGCGCTCGAAACGCCCGCTTGATAAAAAAGTCTCATAGTGAGGAGCATGGCTCAGGATTCAGACTGAAAAAGTGATTTTGCCAAGGGCCTTTCGCTTTTAAACGCTGAGAACTCCGCTATAATCCACTAAGCTTTCGAGCACTCCAATAAAATCTTCGCTCAGGCACTGAGTGGATAGTCCACCGTCGCCACCGGCTTTGGAAATATCAATGTCAGGCGTGCCCCTGGTTCCGGTTCATTCGAGAGGAGTTGCACGGATCCACCTATTTCTTCGCAAAGAGATCGAATCGCCGCCATGCCAACGCCGCGACCGCTGGTCGAGCTCATTTGGGTCGCCGTTGACACCCCTTCTTGAAAGACGAGATTTGTCAGCTCAGCCTTATCTTTGCTAGGCAAGCCCATTCGTTCAGCTAGTTTTTCCAGTTGAGCGAGAGGCAGCCCCCTTCCCCAATCACGCAGGGTGACATGAATTTGGCTTGCATCGGCCCAGGCTTCCACAGCAAACTGCACACTTTGGATCACAAGGCCCTGCTCCCGCGGAAAGATATAGCCATGATCCATGGCGTTATTAAAGGCATGCACGAAGATAGCATCGAGTCTATTCAATAGCTCTGGAGGCCAAGCCATAACAAAATCCTGCAAGGCAATACCCTTGAGGTGAAGACTATGCTCCGAAGCTCTTTGCTTGAGGCTTGGTAGTATCTCATTCACCGAGCTTAAAAGAGTCCGCTGCTGATGAGGCGTTTGGTTCTGAAGGCTAAAAATTCTTGCATAAATCGCTAGGTATTCTTGAAAGAGGCCCAGCAATCTCGCAACGGCCTTTTCTGCATTACTTGGGCTTGCTGTGGGACCGTTTTTTTGCTGCAGAAAGGCGTCTTCACAGGCGTGGGCCTCTTCTGCGAGTTGTCTCAGATTAAAGGTTCTGGCAATGCCTTTGATAGTATGTATGACTCGAAATGTTTGGGCATTGACTTGCTGACCGATTGCCTGGCGAAAGCGTCCGAAAAGCTGGTCGAGATCGTGCAAAAGACCCGACAATTTCTGGGCGTCAGCTTGCTGAAGTTCCTGAATGATCGAAGTGAGGCGATCATTCCTGCGCAATTCTTCTTGAATCCTTTGCTCTAGCTTTCGCTCGCTGGTGATGTCTTGGATGCTGAGGAGTATCGATTGGATCATCACTCCTTGATCACAGACAATCTGCCAATGTAAGGACAGAACCTTTGGTTCTTCCCCCTGCAGGAAGATTTCATGGGGCAGCTGGTGATGATTGAGTTCCCAGGTCAATTCCCCTTCCGAAAAACTCAGACTCAGAATTTCGCGCATAACACTTAAATCCGCGGCGCTGAGGTAACTCAGACGGAATAGTCTATCCAAGACCTCGCTGCCCACCAGGTCCTGACCGAAGAGATCTTCTAAATATCGAGAGTGACCCGGTTCAATGCGTAGCGCAGGATTGATGGATAAAATTCCCAGCTCAACATGGGTAAGAATGCGCCGCATGTGGATTTCAGCTCGGCTGGCCTGACGCGAGCGATAGGCAGCCAAAAGCATGGAAAGAAATGCTAGGATGGCAAAAAAGAAAAAGCCAATCATTCCGAGGCGAATCTTCTTGGATTGCTCTAACTGCTGGGCCTGCAGTTGATTTTCTGCAGCCAGAGTCTTGTTTCGTTCGGCCTCGACTGTCAGCCCGAGCTTGACCATGGTCTTGGAGAATTCGTCCTGTTCGCGCTCTTTATTCAAGGCTTTTGAACTCTCGACATAGCGATTCAGAACAGCGAGGGCTTCGGTAAAATTGTGGGTCTTCTCAAAAGCCTGTGCAAGCAGTTCATCAACCTCGTTTTGATCACGTAGAAAGTCTCTGGAAAACAATTTAGAAGCCAACAGCAGTGGAGTAATAGCCTCCTTGTATTGCTTGGCTTCTATCAGAGCAGCCCCCAATTTCTTATTGGCATCCGCTAACCAAAGATCGTTGTTAAATTTTTGAAACTCCCGAACCGCTAAACGCCCCGAACGAACTGCTTCCTGGTGCCTGCCGAGTTTTGAGAAGAGTGGAGCTAAGGCTGACTGCGATTTTGCCATGGTCCATGGATCTTTAAAGCTACGGGCTAAAAGGATAGCTTTGGAGAAATACTGTTCAGCAGTTTTCCAATCGTTTTTTTGTTCGGAGAGGCTAAAATGCAGTCCCATTTCATGAAAATTGGTAATGGACATGGATCGCAATTTGAGCTCGAGACTGGCTTTTTCAATATCGAAGTAAAGATGGCGAGCTCGGTCGGATTGTCCCTCAACATCCAGGGTCATGGCCATATCGATTTTTAGCCGAAGCCGATCAATAGCAGTGGTCTGAGGATTTTTATCCAACAGAGTGGCCGCTTCAGTTTGTAGCTTTATGCTTGATGTGATATTGCCCGAATCATAGGCCCAGTAAGCTTCTTCGCGGAGAATTCGTGACTCGACCCCGATCAATCCAAGCTTCTTAGCGCGTTCGCGCAAGCTGTTGAACTCAGCCATAATCTTTAGATTCGTTTCAGCCGAGTTCGCCATCTTGCGAGTTTCGGCTGTGAGTTGATCCAGTTCCATGTCCAAGGCTTCTCTCAGGAAGCCCAGTCTGAGAGCAAGAGCTATGGCCTCTTGCCTGATTTCATCAGTGATGGTTTTGCGACCCAAGTCCCCCAGAACAGCGCTTTCGGCCCAAACAGCCCGAATCCACCTATGAGCGTCGGCATTGGGACCTTGAGTGATCAGCAATTGCGTGAGTTTATAAAGCAGACGGGGATCATCTTCGGACTGTAGCTGAACCTGCAAGTCATTCAAGATATCCAGATTTTGGGCATGAGCTCGTGAGGCTAGGACCAAGATGCCAGCGAGAAGAGCTATATGCGTGAGACGCGTCAACAGCAAGGGAGCCTCGTGAATACACAGGAGATGC
>JBGSRE010000612.1:0-7286 GCA_041737755.1 Oligoflexus sp. | reverse complement strand
CACTGCCATCTCGAGCGCACCACGCATTGAAGCCAGATCTCCAGAAGTGCTTAGCCAACCATGAGCCTTTGGCGCAATAATTTTGAAGATATGATCTATCCGCCGGATGCCTGGGAACTTTTGAGTCCCAGGCTCAGTCCTTTGCGTCGTGAGCGCATGCTGAGCGTCGCTGCTCAGCGCACTCGCCATATTCGTCTGGTATTACAGGACGTCTTTGACCCCCACAATATTGGCGCTTGCCTGCGATCTGCTGAAGCCTTTGGCATTCTTTGCTGTGACCAGGTCAATCTCTACCAAAAGTTTGGCAAGGTTTCATCGGTGGGACGTGGCGCTGATCAATGGTTAGAAGTCAGGCGTTTCACGGATTTTCATCTTTATATCAAGGCGCTTAAAGACAAGGGCTATAAGGTCGCTGCAGCCTATCCTGCCGGAACTGCGATGAACTTGGAAGAATTGCCCCTGGACCAGCCCCTGGCGATTGTCTTCGGCAATGAACGGGAAGGTCTTCATGAGGCCTGGCAGCAGCATGTCGATTATCGTTTCACCATCCCCATGTATGGCATGGTTGAAAGTTTTAATGTCTCGGTTTCCGCTGCACTCACCCTGCATAGCATCAGTGCTCGATGCCGCAAAGAGCTTCCTGCAGAACGTTTGCTGCTGGATCCCATCGCTCAGAAACGCCTGCTCGACCAATGGATCTGTAGGCATAGTCATAACCCTGAAGACGAACTCAGTCGTTTACGCGACCAAAGCTCGGGCTAGAGCTGTTCTTTCGCTGGATCAAGATCTGACCTTTTGGTAAACCTTGTGAAGACAAGTCAAAAGAGGATCACGCGCGAAAGGAACACGCTTTGAGACGCTGCCTCACATTGCTCTTTATGTTTTCTGCGTTCGGCCAGACTCAATGTATCACGCCGCAAAAGGCTCAATATGGAGTGCAGGCTGAACAGATGGCTCGTATTCCTGCCCGAATTGCGGTGGTGCCCTGTCGCGATTGGCCTCAGGGTGCCCGCTTTGTTGATCAGCCAGCTTTAAGTTTATCTCCGGAAGACCTGACCGAACTCTGCAAGAGGTTCGATCAGTTCGTTCTGCAAGGCTTTGAAGGGCAACCCTACATGCGAGGGCTGAGCCCACGGGTGGTGTTAAAACTTTTGGAACAGAGCCTGCAGCCGGATCTTTTGGGCCAATTGGACGAGCTATGGTTTCGTCCAGGTCAGGCCTGTGAGTCCTGTCAACACCCGGCAAGTTATTACAAGGAAGTGATCGCACCTCGAAAGGATTGGCGCGCTTGGCTCACTAACTTTAGCCGCAGTGCCTCCCAATCCGATGCCATTCTTTTGCCTTTGATTGTCGATTCCAGCAAAGGTGTCATGAATGATCGTGGCCTAAAATTCAACTACCGGCGTGCTCACCTAGCGATACTTCTTATCGACACCAATAACGGCGAGCTCATCTGGATTGGCGGACGCCAAACAGAATCCCGTTTGCCACAAACCGAGGCGGCTCCCGATACCTTGCCAGCTATCGAAGACTTCTATCGCAATTTGTTTATTCCTGACCTTTGGTTGGAATTTCCTGGTCGGCAGACCAATTGAACGTTCCGGCAGAACTTTTCTCTTTTGAAGGATAAGGCCCATGCTCGATACACCCAGCACCAAGCGTCAACAGGCTTTTGATCGCCTTCAAGCGCTGCGTACAGAAGCAGCTCTGGGAGGTGGTGAAGATCGTATAAAGGCTCAGCACAAAAAAGGCAAGATGACCGCCAGGGAGCGAGTGAACCAACTGCTGGATGCCGGTTCCTTTACCGAGCTGGATGCCTTTGTCATTCATGATTGTCAAGATTTCGGGATGGAGCAAAAACGTATCCTGGGTGATGGCGTCATCACAGGTTTTGGCACAATTGAAGGGCGACTGGTCTATATTTTTTCGCAGGATTTTACCGTTTTTGGCGGCAGTTTAAGCGCCTCTTTCGCCAAGAAAATTTGCAAAGTCATGGATATGGCTGTGCGCAATGGAGCGCCTGTAATCGGCCTTAATGATTCAGGCGGCGCTCGAATTCAGGAAGGCGTCGCAAGTTTGGGCGGGTACGCGGATATTTTCTATCGAAATGTTCAGGCTTCTGGTGTCGTTCCTCAGCTGTCCCTGATCATGGGCCCTTGTGCGGGAGGAGCCGTCTATTCACCGGCCATTACCGATTTTACCCTGATGGTCGACAATACCAGTCACATGTTTATTACCGGTCCCGAAGTGATCAAGACAGTGATCGGCGAGGAAGTGAGCTTTGAAGAATTGGGCGGCAGTCAAACTCATACCGCCACCAGCGGTGTCGCTGACCTGCGTCATCCATCCGAAGGCGATGCCCTCAATGCCTTGCGGAAACTCTTCAGCTATATGCCTTCAAACAATTTGGAATCGGCACCCCTTCTGCCTTTCGATAACGATCCCAATAGCCAAAGGCGCATCGCCGATGCCCAGCAGAAGCTACGCGATATCATGCCCGACAATCCCAATCAACCCTACGATATGCGGGATGTCTTGAACACTGTTTTGGATCCCGAGAGCTTTTTCGAAATACGGGAAGAATATGCGGCTAATATCGTGATTGGATTCGGACGATTAGGTGGACATTCGGTGGGCATCGTGGCCAACAACCCTAATCACCTGGCCGGCTGTTTGGATATTAATGCTTCAGTGAAAGGCGCCCGTTTTGTGCGTTTCTGCGATGCCTTTAATATTCCCCTTTTAACTTTTGTGGACGTCCCTGGATTCCTGCCTGGCACTGATCAAGAAAGGGCTGGAATTATTCGTCACGGTGCGAAACTGCTTTATGCTTTTAGTGAAGCCACAGTGCCTCGCCTGACTGTCATTACCCGCAAGGCCTATGGTGGTGCCTACGATGTGATGAACTCCAAACACATCGGCGCAGACCTCAACCTCGCCTGGCCTCAAGCCGAAATTGCTGTGATGGGTCCGGAAGGCGCTTGCAATATTATCTTTCGCAGTGAAATATCTGCAGCAGCCCATCCCAATGAAACGAGAAAGCAGCTGGTGGATTCCTATTCAGCAAAATTCGCAACGCCTTATGAAGCTGCCGATCGCGCGTATATCGATGCGGTGATTTTTCCCGAAGAAACACGGCGATACCTTTTGGATGGATTGAAGGCGAGCCTGAACAAGCGCGTGGATATTCCCAAGCGTAAGCACGGCAACATTCCTCTCTAACCTATTTGTTCAGGACCTTCGCGATGAAAACCCAACTTTTCAAAAAAGTTCTGATAGCCAACCGAGGCGAGATCGCCTTGCGAATTATGCGAGCGCTGCGGGATTTGGAAATTCCAAGTGTTGCCATCTATTCCGATGCCGATCATGCCAGCCTGCATCGCAAATATGCCAATGAAGCGATTCGATTGCCAGGCCGCAGTTCCAAAGATACCTATCTCAACGTCGAAGCGATTCTGGAAGCTATCCGAATCACTGGTGCCGATGCGGTTCATCCAGGCTATGGATTTTTGTCGGAAAATGCCGCTTTTTGTGCCGCCATCAACGCCATGGGTGTGAAATTTATTGGTCCCAGCGAACACGCGATGAAGCTGATGGGTGACAAGGTTCAGGCGAAAGCCCTCATGAAAAAGTACCAGGTCCCAACTGTTCCCGGCAGCGAAGGCGCCTTGGCATCCGCACGTGAGTTGGAAGAACTGGTCAAGAACATTGGCTTTCCGGTCATTCTCAAAGCGGCTGCTGGTGGTGGTGGACGCGGCATGCGTATCGTTCGTCAGTTCGATGAGATCAAAGATTCTTTCGAAACTTGTAAAAGGGAATCCGGAGCATACTTTGGTGACGATACTGTGTTTGCGGAACGTTATGTCACCAACCCCCGGCATATTGAAATTCAAGTCCTCTGCGACGGCAAAAATGGAGTCCACCTCTTCGAACGCGACTGCTCGGTGCAGCGCCGGCATCAAAAACTGATCGAAGAAGCGCCCAGTCGATTCCTTAACGATGAGCAAAGACACCGGCTTGGTGAGATTGCCGTGCGTGCCGCCCTGGCTGCTGACTATGAGGGTGTTGGTACGGTTGAGTTTATCTGCGAATCGCCCGATCGCGCTTATTTCATGGAGATGAACACTCGCATCCAGGTAGAACATCCGGTGACAGAAATGATTACCGGTGTCGATCTCATCCAGGAACAAATCCGCGTCGCCGCCACTGGTAAAATGCGTTTGACCCAGAGCGACATTCAGATTCGAGGCTGGGCTATTGAAGCCAGAATCAACGCCGAAGATCCTGCCCAGGATTTTATGCCCAGTCCAGGCCAGATTACTCATCTGCAGCTGCCTGCTGGGCCTGGCATGCGCGTCGATACTCATATCTACGCTGGCTACACGGTTCCTGCCGACTATGATTCCATGATTGCCAAATTCATCAGCTACGGCGCGACGCGTGACGAGGCTATTCAACGGATGCTAAGGGCTCTTTCTGAATTCGAATGCGATGGCATTCCAACGACGGCTAAATTTCATGAGGTGGTGCTCAAGCATCCGGCTTTCGTCTCGGGCGAATTCGATACCGGTTTTCTGGTTCAACATCAGAAGGAAATCGAAGCGGCACTTAAAGGTGAACCGGGTCAAGACGAATACAGCCGACTCTTGACAGCCTTCCTGGCTCAAACCAAAGGCGATGCTCGTCGCCCCTTGCCGGAAACAGCTCCCTCGCAATGGCAATTGCGGGCCCGACAGGAAGCCTGCCGCAACACCCATTGATGTGAGGAAATATTATGAAATGGATCAGTAAAAATGATAGTCCAGCCCAAGTCACGCTCCCCGATCAATTAGCACCTGGTATTTGGAGCCCTGCAGGGGTTGATGGCAAGTCCTTTGAAATCTGCTGGGAACCGGCTATGCGCACGCTTTATGTGCGAAAATCGGCGCTGGCTCCGGAAGTCCCCCTGAAGTATCGATCGGTTCACGCGCAAAGGTTCCCGGGTGAGCTTTTTTCATCCGTTCTGATGGAGTATGTCGGCGGCGCAGCAAGCTTTGCCCGCCTCGTGCAAAGTGAAGTCGCCATCCAGGTGCCAGGCATGAATGGTCGCAAGGCCAATGCCGGCGCTGGTGGCGAAACCATCCGCTCACCCATGGTGGGAAAAGTGCTAAAAGTTTTGGTTGAACCGGGTCAATCGGTGGATCGCGGTCATGAGCTGCTGGTAATTGAAGCGATGAAGATGGAAAATAAAATCTTTGCCCGGAGTGCGGGAAAGGTGAAGGATGTGCAGATTGCGGCCGGCGCTCAGGTGAACGTGGGCCAGGTTCTGCTGCAAATCGGTCCCCTTTAGGATAAGCCTCGCCAAGGCAGTCACTGTACCGATCCTATGGGAGGGGTACCTTAGGAGCCAAGCCCCTAAAATAGCACTATTTTTTTAAGATCCCCCAGAGTTTATGGGGCGATCCTTATTTATTTTGCAATAAAGTCCTCGGCCGCCCGTCTATCTTGCAACAGCCGGTAATTTTACACCGTCCCGGCACGAGGCAAGCATGAAAACTACCATCCGATCCGTCTCCACTATCGTTTTTATCAGCAGCTTTATCCTGCTCAGTGGCATGGGTCTCAGCCCCGCTGAAGACCTACCAAAGCAAGCAGTGGAGGCTGTTGCCAGTCAGCAGGGTTTGCTCGCAGCGGCGAACGCCGAAATCATTTTGAATAAAAATTTTAGCTCGGTCTGCCTGCCTGCTAAGGATTCATTCTATACAGAAGATCTGTCTTTTTCTGCCGATGGCATCGTTGAATTTCAAAATAAATTCTTTAGCGATGACCGCTGCCAGGGAGAGCTTATTCGCGAAACTCTTCGTCAGGGCCATTATTCCTTGGCTCTTGAGGAAGATGCTAAATGGTTACTGACCATTCGGCAGCTGCGCATGATGGATGAAAGACCTTCCGAACGCAGCAGAGAGGATCTGCAAAAGCAGGTTGCTCAGCACTACGAAGCTCTGATCCGGGTCGATGCCGAACAATTGGTTCTGGAAAATTCACCCAGCTCTTCTCTGGTTTACAGAGCTCAATTGCCCACCACCCTCTGATCACTCGGCAGTTTCTACCCGCTGCATCCAAGCTTCCACTTGCTACAATGAGATAAGCTGTTGATCCTCTCGCTCGCGAGGGGATAGTTCTCATGTGAATAGGGAGACTTCATCATGCGCCTGTCCATGCTTGGTTATTTATTTCTATTCGGCCTCTCCATGACTTCCTGCCAAGGCGGAGGATTCGGAGAAAGCGGTGGAGCGGAAAGCAATATGGGTGGATCGGAGCCCATCAATCCTTCGGAAGAACGGGCCTATAAACGGGCGATACTCAAATGCTATAAAACGGGCGGCTCCCGGGTGGTGAAAGTTGCGGGCAACTTGATGTGCTATTGAGCCCCATTCTTGCTCACTTTCCGAACAGAAAACTGAATGTGGCCAAAGCGATTCACACGTCCTTGTGCCGGATAAAAATATCCTTTTCTACATAGTCATCGGTGAAAGATTATCCTTTTGACCGAGCTCCCTGCCAACTCTGCCCCAAAAAATAGCTGTTTTGCCTCCACAACCTTGCCTATTTTCAACCTTCAAGTATGATTATATGCGTTTTTTTCCTATCTTAGGATAAATTGGAATATCTCTTTTGAGACGAGAGGAGCTTATCTTGGAACTAACATTGTCCATCATCAAACCAGACGGCGTGGAACGCAATCTGGTTGGTAAAGTCATCAGCAAATTTGAAGATCAAGGCATTCGCATTGCTGCCCTCAAGAAAGTTCAGCTGAGCCGCGCTCAAGCTGAAGCTTTCTATGCTGTGCACAGCGCTCGCCCTTTCTTCGGTGAGCTCGTGGAATTCATGACTCGTAGTCCTGTTGTGATCATGGCGCTGCAAGGCGAAAACGCGATCCAACGCAACCGCGACATCATGGGTGCCACCAATCCTGCACAAGCTGCCGCTGGTACCATTCGCAAGGATTTCGCCAAGTCTATCGGCGAAAACACTGTGCATGGCTCGGATTCGCTGGAAGCCGCCAAGAACGAAGTCGCCTTCTTCTTTGCAGCCAGCGAAATCTGCTGAATTCTAATTCGTGAATATTCTGGAGCGGATCCCCATGGTTAATCTTATCGGCAAAATCTCTACGGAACTCGGGCTTAAGGAATTTCAGGTTCATAACTCAGTCCAACTCATGTTTGATGAGGAGTGTACGATCCCCTTCGTCGCCCGTTACCGAGTTGGCGGCAGCGATCCAATGCCCCACCGACGCGCCCCACTTC
>JBGSRE010000597.1:0-10079 GCA_041737755.1 Oligoflexus sp. | reverse complement strand
ACCGAAGTAGATCTTACTGCCGGAAAGTTTGCGATAACGGGCTAGTGTGGCCAGAGGTTCTTCGCTGGACACAGCCGTTTTTTGATCGATTTGGATGACATTGCAGCGACTGCAATGCTTCACCAGCTTTAACCGCACATGACGGCCCACGCAAAGAGTTTGAATCGCATCTTCGGCATGCGCCTGCCAACCTTTGATGACGATATTCGGTCGGAATCGATCCATTGATACAGCTGTCAGCCCATTGTTCACGAGCTTTTCGTTGAGCAAATCCAATGATTCTTGACTGATAATGAGATAGGGAAATCCATCTGCAAAAAGATATTCCACTCTTTGAGATTCGGTGTAGGCTTCGGGAACAAGCCTGTGCCCCGAAGGTTTGGCTTCGCAAAGTCGAATTGGTTTTTGCAGGATTCGCGAAAAAAAGCTGGCCGCCTCTTCCCCTAAATCCCAAGCTTCAACTTTATCATTCCAAACCGTTACCAGACGGGACTGCTCGATCAATGCCTGTCTTGGCAAACTCAATGTTTGATCACGAAAATGAAAATGCAATCGATCGTTCACTTCTGTTTTTACCAAGGCCAGAATGGATTGCTCGCGTTGACTGATAAAACGACCTGAAGAATCTACCAGCAGCCAGCGACGATCACAGGGAAGCCCTGTTTCTAGCAATGCGCTGGACTGCAAAGCTTCGCCTTGCCCACCTTTCAGTGGATATCGATAAAGTTCAGAAATGATCACTGAGTTGTCCTTTTCTCGTGAGAGCTTCAGCCGTTCCGAGCAACAATTGCCCATATCATGAATGTTAAAATCTATCCAGCAGCCTTTCATCTCGTTGATCAGGAGTCGCTGTTTGAAGCTCCTGCTTCTTATCATTTCCCTGCTTGGGTGGAGCTCTATCGCCGTCGATAAGCTCAATGCCCAGGAGCTCTATACTCCTATGGAGGCATGGACGGGCGAACTTTTGCCAAAGGATTTCGGAGGATTTTATATCAAAATCAATCTGCAAGGCTTTACCAAGAACTCGAGGGGACAGTACATCACGAGCAATGTTTTTATTCATCTTCAGGAACTCAGTCAGGGAAAAAAATATATGGTCAGTCAGCCTTTAGGTTTGGACACCACAGGCCAGCAAAAGGTCTGGAAGGCTCCAGCTGGCAATTACCTGATTCAAAAACTGACTCTCAATGATAACTCAGGTTTGACCCGAACCTGGACCAGCCCAGGTAAACCGCAGATCTTTATCCGTCATCTCATCCTATCCAACCTGGGCAATCTCACTCTGGCACCAGGCAAGGAAAAGTCACTGATGGCTCTGTTCAAGCCCACCTCTTCGCAGTACATCAATGCCTTCGACCACGATATTTTTGCAGCAGTTATGAATGGATATACCCAAAAGGTACAGAAGAAGTTAGGCGGGGCTGATCTCTTTGCCAAATCAGCGGATGACTTTAGCACCGGTGACGAAGCCAGAGCAGCGTTCTCTATTCAGCGTCAAATTTCCATGATGTATAAGGTTGACCTCGGCAGTGCTCAGCGTTATTCAAAACGCATCATTAGTACACTGGCCTCCCAGGATTTGGATTTACGCAGCTGCTATATGGATCAGCTCGATCGAGACGGATCTTTACAAGGCCAAATTGCCTTTCGTTTTCAAATATCACGGCGCGATGGGACGATGCAAAATATCAAGTTTTCCAGTGGCACTCTGAAGAGTAAGAAAGTGGTCGAATGTTTGTACTTTACCCTAGGCAAGATGCAGTTTCCGGTCGCTCAAAACCTGGACGGTCTGGTGACTTTTTACTTTAATTCTAAAGACGATGTAGGGAGGGCAAGCCCATGAATCCAGAGGTCATCCGCGAGAATGTCAAGAATGTCGAAACCTGGCGAAGGGCGGTACCGATGCTTTTGCTTTTTGTAGCATTCTATTCCTTGGTCCAACCTATTCTGATTGCTGTGATGCTGGTGCAATTCATTGCGCAGCTGTTTTTTCAGAAGCGCCTGGATTATCTTTATGCCTTCAGTGCTGATCTGGCTAATTATTCTCGCAATCTTTGGCTCTTCCTCACCTACAATAGCGAGCAAAAACTCTTTCCTTTCACGGATTGGTCTAACAGCTGCCACATCAGTGAAGAACGTCAGGAAATATAGCAAAAGCCCTTGTTTATACAACAAGGGCTCATGTGTCGTTTCGCAGCAAACTCAGCTTAACTTAAAACCCTGCGCCGCAACGTCTCCAGGTCAAACCAAAAATTTGCTTGATTTCACCGTCGATGGAATCGTTGGTGATCAGGCCTTGAGCATTTTTGTAAACTCTTGGGTTCTGATTGCTTACACGAATTGAAGTGTTGATGTTCAAAGCGCGTTCTACGTTACATTCCGACCATGTATCTGGAATAAAGACCGAGGTCAAACCGATTTTGTCTGTAAAGACGAAATCTTCTTGCAGTGGACCGTCTTTAACGGCGGAGAAGGTACCTTGTCTGCCAACGCCTTCAAAGAAATAAGAAGTCGAGTGGGTAGCGCGGATGCCTTGGTCAAGACCCATGAATCCACGGTAGTTGAAGCTACCGATAGAATACTGCCAGCCAGTTGGAACTTGCAAAGTTGCAGTCACAACACAGTTCCTACGAGCGATAGTTGGAGAAAGGCCTGGGCCTGTCTCGGCGATGAACTCAGAGAAAGTCAGTGTGAAGGCTTGCTTGTCTTCAGAAATGTTTTGAGCAACAGTTCCGAGTGGGCAGCCAGAACCATTCACAACGATTTTTTTGATGGTAACTGGCTCACTTGGAACCAGGCCTGCGAAGGAGTTCGTAGCAAACAAGAGAGCTGCGGGTGCAATGGCTTTAACGAGATTACTTACCATGCTCATAAAGTACCTTTCCTAGAAAAATTAAGTCGAGGAGCAATTTCCAACACGAGGGGTATATTGCAGAGCTCGTGCCAGGCATGAGCAATTCCCAAGATGAGCGCTATATTTTTTTAACCCCATAAAAATCATTAAATTCAATATGTTACATGTATGTTTAATTGACGTAAACAGTCTTAACGAGCTTGCCTCGACGAAGAACGCGACTGAGATACTCGAAGATCACTGAGATCAAAAAAGATCTCTACGATGATCTCAGACGCTGAGATGCACAAAGACAGGGACTTTGCATTCGAGGTTCATAGGTACCAATGAGTGGATGAATCAGGAAGCTTGACGGGGTTTCATGAAGCGAAGGAAGGCAAAGTAGATCTCAGGATTGTGATCCAACTCAACCACATCACCGCACTTGGGGCAAGGCTCGGACAAATGAGGTTCCACCTGGGGTGATTCTGCGATTTGAATATCGCGGCCCGGAACAAACAGTCGCTTCGTCTCATACTGACAGGATACACAGTGATAGTGCACGTAAAATGATTCCACGAATCCATTCTTACCAACAAACTCCGGAATCATTGAAAACTGTTCTACCACAACTGACGAGCAATTGCGCAGCACAAGCTTAATTTTGTACTTCATGATCGCCTGAATCCAACTTCGGATACCCGAACTATTCATCCGCGTAACCTCAGCAAAATCAACCGTCAATGTGTTTTGAGCACAGCGGGCGAATTCAGAAAAGTCCGCGTATTCATCGACGATCCCAGAGATCGCGACTTCATTTTCGGCTAGCCAATTGATCACGCAGTGCTTCATGCCCCATCCTGATCGTCTCGGGCGGAATAATCCCGACAGTATAATCATCGGCTTAAGCAGATGACACTTGAGCAAATACCAGCGGCGAGCCATCTCTTGGAGAAAACACCAAAAAGCAAGTGCTTAATCCTTCAGAAAAAACAGCAGAGTTTCCGCATCTTCTTGAATTGTCAAAAAAGACGAGCAACGCTCACACTTTTGCTTGCTGAACTGCTCCAAGAGAGATTCCTTGCTCGACTGGCAAGTGAAACCCATTCGCTTCTCGAAACCACAGCTCTTGCAATCAAAGTCTGCTGAAAAAGAATGAATCTCCACGCCCTGGGAAAGAGCTGGCATCATATTCATTTGCTGAACGAAATCCATAGGACAATGCTCATAGGCGACCTGGCGACCGTCGCGTAAAACCCGCAAAAAATTAACCCAGGTGCGGATCCCTAAAGAATTGAAGTACTCAACATCGGCGAAATTGATCAGGACGCTCTTCTTCATTTGGGGAAGAGTAGCTCTCAATACAGGCCCAGCAAGGTCGTCGATAGGTCCAACCAAGATAAGTCTCGTCGTTTTTTCCTGCTGCTCAACAGTCACTTGCAGCACTAAACCTCCACTCGGCAAAAGGTTCCCTCTTTTCCCAGTTCTCAGTATGCAAAAATATAGGAAAGTTCACCAGATCAAAAAGGCAGTAATAGGCGGCAGCGAACCCATGAATCCTTGGAAACTAGAAGATCTCCTCTGCCAAGCCCCCGTCTTGTGCTTTGTCGTCGACAAAAGCGAGCGCTTAGTCCTGTTGAACGGCGGACTGGCTCTGCAGCTTGGTTTAAAAGCCGAAACCCTGTTGGGTAAGATAGCTTTTAAGACTTCCGGACTTCCCATCAAAAAAAATCACTTCCGCAAGGCTTTGAGCGGGCACAGCTTCAGCATTACCCTGTCGGTCCTTGGTTCGAGCTATGAAACACATCTAAAGCCGCTGCTCAAAGACGGTAGCATAGAAGGAGTTCTCTGCCTAACAACTGATATGACAGCTCATATGCAGATGGAACAGTTCCTTGACGATGAGCGCCATAGGCTCCTGGCTTCGCAGCGGCTTAACTCCTTGGCTGGCATAGCAAGCGGCTTGGCCCATGAAATAAACAACCCTTTGACCATCATTAGCGGCTATGCAGAGCAACTGCATGACCTAGCACAAAAGGGCCAGATGGCAGAGGAACGCTTGCTTTTCTCGACCAGCAAGATTGTCGAAGCCTGCAGACGCTGTCATACCATCATCGAAAGTTTAAAACACTTTGCCAGAGATGGTTCGCAGGACCCTTTTGAGGACTGTTCAATCAATGACATCATCTCTGTGGCACTGCAATTGAGTGAGCAAACCTTTCACGCTATGGGCGTCCAGCTCACATGGCAAGCTCTGCCAGTGGATCTGGAGCTGGAGGGTCGGCGTCTGCAATTGATACAAGCCCTGTTCAATGTCTTGAGCAATGCCTGTGAAGCGGCGCTGCAAGTCAAAGAACCTAAGGTCAATATCCAGATTCTAGATCACGGCGATCGGGTCAGCATCGAGGTGATGGACAATGGGCCGGGCATACCAGAATCCTTGCAGATGAAGATCTTTGAACCTTTCTTCACGACCAAAGATCAAATGCGAAGTGTAGGAGTGGGGCTCAGCACTGCCAAAGGTATGATCGAAGAGCACGAGGGTCGGATCACCCTGATCAGCAGTCCCGGCGCCACATGCTTTTCTATTTCATTGCCCAAAGTTCGCCGCAAATTCGTGCGCAGTGCTTCTGGTCAATAGCCTTTGTTCGGCTGCAACCAGCGTTCAGCGGTTGCAAGGTCCATACCTTTGCGCCTTGCGTATTCTTCCATCTGGTCCCGAGCGATAGAACCCACCCGGAAGTATTCAGCCTCAGGATGGGCGAAATAGTAGCCGGATACAGCAGATCCTGGATGCATGGCATAACTCTCGGTAAGTTTGATACCGATCTTCTCCTCGACTCCCATCAACTGCCATAGAGCAGCTTTCTCGGTATGATCAGGACAGGCCGGATAGCCTGGTGCAGGGCGGAGACCTCGATACTGCTCCCGAATCAAATCCTCCGGTCCGGTTTTTTCTTCCAAGCCAAAGCCCCAAACTTGGCGAATCTTTTTGTGGATCATTTCGGCCATTGCTTCCGCCACCCGATCCCCCAGGGCCTTGATCATAATCGCAGTGTAATCATCATGTTTCTTTTCATGGAAGTGGGCCAATTCTTCAACCTCGGCTCCGGCGGTCACGGCAAAGGCACCGATATAATCCAATCGATTGGAATCCCGTGGCGCGATAAAGTCAGCCAAACAATAGGCTGGCTTGCCTTCGCTTCGTTCTCTTTGTTGCCGCAAAAAGTGCAAGGTCTTCAGGACCGAACTGCGCTCTGGATCAGCGTAGACTTCAATATCATCGCCCACTCGATTGGCAGCCCAAAGACCGGTGATGGCGCGGGGTCGAAAGCGCTCGTTCTTGATGATATCTTCCAAAATCTTCTGGGCATCATGGAATAGCTCCTGCGCCTGCGGACCCCAAGTCTTATGGGTCAGAACTTTGGGATAAAGAGCCTTAATATCCCAGGTCCAGAAAAACGGCGACCAGTCGATATAGGCTGCAATCTCGTCCAGCTTCAGATCTTCATGCTCCCAGACTCCCAGCCTGCTGGGTGTATCGATCGTCAGGTTCTGCCAATCCGATTGGAAACCTTGACGACGAGCCTCCTGAATAGGCAGGAACACGCTCTCCCGAATCGAGGCGGCATGTCTTTGCCTCAGTATCTCTTGATCGGCTTTAACCTTTTCCAGATAAGCCACGCGACGATCCGAACTCATCAAATCATTGCAGACTTCCACCACCAAAGAAGCATCCGCGACGTGGCAGACGGCACCTTCGTAGTGCTGGGCAATTTTAATTGCGGTATGCGCCTTGCTCGTCGTCGCTCCCCCGATCAGAAGAGGCACTTTGAAGCCCTGCCTTTGCATTTCACCAGCGTTATAAATCATTTCGTCAAGCGAAGGCGTGATCAAACCGCTGAGGCCGATTATATCGGCTTCCCATTCGCGGGCCTTACGCAGGATATCCTCGCAGGACACCATCACGCCCATATCAAACACTTCATAGTTGTTACAAGCCAGCACCACGCCCACTATATTTTTACCGATATCATGAACATCACCTTTGACGGTGGCGATCAAAAATCGACCCTGATTTTTTCGTTCTGACATCCTTTGCTTTTCGATTTCCATGAAAGGCTGAAGATAAGCAACGGCCTTTTTCATGACTCGGGCACTCTTCACGACCTGAGGCAGAAACATCTTGCCTTCACCAAAGAGTCCGCCAACGATCTTCATGCCGTCCATCAACGGCCCTTCAATCACTTCCAGAGGACGAGCAAAGGTCTTGCGGGTTTCTTCGGTATCAATCTCGATGAATTCGTCTAGACCCTTGACCAGCGCATGAGCCAATCGTTCGCGGACGGGGAGCTCACGCCAGGCATTTTTATCCGATTCTTTCAAAGTTCGCGTTTGGTCCTTGAACTTCTCAGCATATTCGATCAGTCGTTCGGTTGCATCCGAACGGCGATTCAACAAAACATCTTCGACCATTTCGCGTAAAGCTGGTTCGATTTCTTCGTAGAGTTCCAGCATCCCAGCATTGACAATTCCCATATCCAAGCCGGCGCGAATCCCATGAAAGAGGAAGCACGAATGCATCGCCTCGCGGACGGGATTATTGCCACGGAAACTAAAGGAGATATTGGAAATACCGCCACTGGTCAAAGCACCCGGACAGCTGGCCTTGATTTCGCGGACGGCTTCGATGAAATCGACGGCATAGTTATTGTGTTCTTCCATGCCTGTCGCAACAGTCAAAACGTTGGGATCAAAGATGATATCGTTCGGTTCAAAACCGACTATTTCGGTTAGAATGGAGTACACTCGCTGGCAGATGCGAACTTTGTCTTCTTTGGTCGCGGCTTGACCCTGTTCATCAAAAGCCATGACCACAACAGCTGCACCATAGCGTTGAACCAACCGAGCCTGCTGAATGAATTTTTCTTCGCCTTCTTTCAAACTGATCGAGTTGACAATGCATTTGCCCTGCACACAGCGCAGGCCTCGCTCCAGCACGGACCACTTGGAGCTATCGATCATCACCGGAACACGCGAAATATCCGGTTCAGCCGCTATCAGATTAAGGAAGCGTTCCATGCAAGCTTCCGAATCGAGCATACCTTCGTCGAAGTTGATATCGATGATGTTCGCGCCACTTTCCACCTGCTGCCGAGCGACTGCAAGAGCAGCATCGAAATTACCCTCTTTGATCAACTTGGCAAATTTCGGTGAACCCGTGACGTTGGTCCTTTCACCGATCATGTAAAAAAGTCCAGCATTCGGCTGAATGATGAGTGGCTCCAAACCACTGAGACGAGTTGATCCTGGAATATCGGGTATCACTCGCGGATGATGCGCTTTCATTTTTTCGGCGATGGCGGCGATATGATCGGGTGTAGTCCCGCAGCATCCCCCGACGATATTGATCAGGCCACTGCTAGCGAATTCGTCCAGCAGAGCCGAAGTCATATCGGGAGTTTCATCATAGCCTGTGTCACTCAATGGATTCGGCAAACCGGCGTTGGGATAGCAACTGATGTAGCAATCGGCAATGCGCGACAGTGTCTCGATGTAAGGCCGCATTTCCTTGGCACCGAGAGCACAGTTGATTCCAACACTCAAAGGCTTGGCCTGGCGTACAGAATACCAAAAGGCTTCGACCGTCTGTCCCGAAAGAGTTCGACCCGAAGCATCAGTAATGGTCACCGACAGCATCACCGGCAATCGATAGGGATGCTGGTCAAAGAATTTTTCGATCGCATAGATGGCAGCTTTTAAATTTAAGGTATCAAAGGTGGTTTCCGGCAAGATGATATCAACCCCACCATCGACCAAACCTTGAATCTGTTCGTAATAGGTATCCACCAGCTGCTGATAAGTCACCGCCCGATAGGCGGGATTATTCACATCAGGCGAAAGCGATGCGGTTCGGTTCGTGGGGCCCAAGGCACCCGCGACGTAGCAATCCCTCTCGGGGTGCTTCAGTTTAAATTCCGCCACGGCCTCTTTGGCTATTTCTGCAGCCCGTTTATTCAATTCATAGACGATCGATTCCAATTTGTAATCAGCCTGAGCGATGCTGGTCGAGCTGAAGGTATTGGTCTCGATAATATCGGCTCCACCCTCCAGATAAGCCAAATGAATGGCCTTGATCACATCTGGTCGAGTCAGACAGAGCAAGTCGTTATTGCCCTTTAAATCCACAGCAGGATTAGGAAAACGATCCCCACGAAAAGCCGCTTCGTCGAGCTTGTACCGTTGAATCATGGTGCCCATGGCGCCGTCGAGAATAAGAATACGATCGCGGAGTGCTTGCTGCAACTCCTGACCCCGAAGAGATAAGGGTTTCATCGAAAATTTCCTTTTAATCGAGCACCCCATGACCTGGGAATGACTCGGCTCTTGTATTCAAGGGGCACTGCCCTGCAACTCTTTGAAAGCTCACAAGCTTAACAGTTTCAATGAAAATTACCAAAGATTCCCGTCAGACGGATAGACTTTATTACCTGCCGGTCGAGTCCTTCTGCACGACACTATCATTTGGGTAAGTCACCGCCACCGATCCTAGCATTCGCCACCTTTAATAGATGATGGAAAGCTATGATCATATTGAATTAAATGCCAGCATTCAACACCAAGCCCTATTGACCGATCAGTCTTTCTAATGGTGATTACAAAGACGCTAATTCAGCGATGGAGCAGGTATGTATACAGACGGCCGAAACGACCCTAGCCGACTCGAAGACGAGTACTTCTACAAAAAAGACCGGGAATTAATTGATAAGATGAAGGAAGAGGAAAGGCAGAAGAAGGACGTTCTCGAGCGGACGCAGCACTATCACAAATGCTCTAAATGTGGCCATGGAATGGAAGAGCGTGTGCGTGAAGAGCTCAGCTTCCTCCTCTGCAATCATTGCGAATGCGTGCACATTTCATTGAGCTCATTGGAAAGTCTGAGTCAGCCGAAACAGCTTAAACTGCTGGTCAGTGAATTGCGCGATCAACTGAAGAATCTCAAGGAATCGGCCTGATGCGGGTTGCCGGTGTCGAAGCTAGCAAGGACACTGGCGTCTCTCCTCGCTCGTCTCTTATTTTACAGATTTTTTCTTGCTGCTGTTGAGACAATCGACAATGGGCTGAAGGGGTCTATTTTTATCGACGGCAATCAATCCAACCCGAAAACTCGGCTCTTGAAAATCATAGTCGGCATCCTGTAATTCACACCAGACGACGCTGCAGATGACGGTGATGCCGAAAGGAT
>JBGSRE010000528.1:0-2447 GCA_041737755.1 Oligoflexus sp. | reverse complement strand
CTAGGTGGTGACCATAGATTCGAGGTTATACGGCGATGAATACTCAATGGAGCCGAGTTCTTATCTGGCTTATCGGCTGCTGGATCGTGAGTAGTCCGGTCTGGGCAAACAGCTACAACAAGGGGCTGGATGCTTATCAGGATGGTGACTACTCGAAATCCTATAAAATACTTTCCGGCGTTGTAAAAAAGGCCAAAGGCAGGAGCGATAAGGCCGAAGCTATGGCCCTTATGGGCGCTGCTGCTGCCAAGATGGGCAAAAAGAGCAAAGCCCAATCGTTGTTTGCCAAAGCGGTGAAACTGGATTCTTCTGTCAGTCTTGCCAAGGCTGCGAACAAAGATAAAAGCGTCAGAAAGCTCTTTAGTAAAGCGAAAAAAGGCGCTGGTGATGACGATATGGCAGACGACATGGACGAAGACAGCATGGATAGCGAAGCTTCGAAATCTCAAAAATCCGCTGGCAAAGGCGGCGGCAGCTTTAAAGGTTTTATTCCCTTCGGTCTCGGCTTTATCTTGAATGGCGAAGTCAGTAAAGGTCTCATCTATGGCGGTGCCCAGGCCGCAGGAGCGGTTGGCTATCTCTATTATAACGGCGAAATCGCCAAAGCCAATGCCGATGCAGTATCGGTTGGCGAGGAGGCGCTCGCGGCTAAGGCTGCTAATCAAGCCATCGACCCCAGCATCACAGACTTTCTCGACCAAAACGAAGCGTTTGTGAAAGCTGCGCAGAGCAACCAAAAGCTAATGGTTTTAGTACTCCTCGGTGGCTACGGATTGAGTGTGGCGGATAGTTATATCTTTGCCAGCAGCAAATCCAGCGGCAAATCCAGCGGCAAAAAGAGACGAGCGGAGTTAATCGATGGACCGAAGGATAGTTTGGCTCAAGCCAGCGGCTCTGCCGATTTAGTTGAAATGGCAGAACCCCGTCTATGGGATCTCCGATTGAATCTTTTGCCGTTGGCCGACCCAGCTTTGATGCTGAGCTTTGATCGGAAGTTTTGATTCGCTTCCTTCTAGTGATCAGGCTTCCTGCGCCTTTGGCCGAGGCTGGGTCTTTTGCTTCCAATCCATCAAAGTCCATTGGCGCTTGACGGCCAGGGCTCGCAGCTTCGGATCAGGATTGACGATGATCGGATAACCCACCGCCTCCAGCATGGGCAAATCAGAATAAGAGTCGGTGTAAAAGTAGGATTGGCTCAAATCGATGCCCGTTTGATCGGCCCAAGCTTGCGCATGAAATACTTTGCCCGCTCCAAAGCAAAGCGGCTCATAGTAGGTACCGACCATAAGCCCTGCTTCGACATGGAAAGTGTTGGCAATCCAATGGTCAAATCCCCAAGCCTTGGCAGCAAGTTCGGCCTGGTAGCAGGTGCTGCTGGTCAGCATCACCAGCGGATGGCCTTGTCTTTTGTGCTCTTGCAGCACGGCCCAAGCTCCCGGCTGAATGCGCGGCAGAACCTGTTCTTCAAAAAACAGCCTGGTCCAATGCCTCAGCTCTTGCTCGCGTTTGCCGCGGAAATGCTGCAGAGCCTTGCCATAGGCTTTCTCGATCGAACCTATATTCAAATGATAGAGCACGGTATGGCCGATGGTTCGCAAGACTTGCAGCAGCGACATCCGCCCATGCTTTCTTTCAAATCGAGCATAGAGTATCGCACTGTTAACATCGATAAGGGTTCGATCCAAATCGAAAAAAGCTGCCGTCTTGGTCTGGCTCATGATTGGTCCGTCCATCGCAAATAGGATTGATTCCATAGATGACACAAAAGTTCCATGAAGCCAAGTTTTTCAGCATGGGCCAGCAGCAAAGCGCCATTCCACTCTTGCTCACGACAGAGTAAGGCTACCACTTCAGTCAATGCCGAGTCGACCACGAGGCACTCACCTTCCACGGCAAAATGCAGGCGATCACCAACCGGGTAGTAGGCAAAGCGTCCACCCTCGGCCCGGCATACCGAGCGTCCTTGCCGAAGTCCCTTCAGTATTGATTTTGCTGAATACTCTTGCTCAGCCTGCTCATGAAAACTGCGAGGCTCGGTCAGGAACCCACCAAGCCATTTCAAAAACAGGTCCTGATCGGCAATTCCGTTCAGCATAAGCTGTCGCAAACGGCTTATTTCCTCGGGCAGGATCAGTCCTGGTTCACGATCTGCCTCTAGTTTATCATCCTGATAAAAATTTTCTTCGCCCATGTTTTGACTACAGAATTGCAGATAGGACAGCATGAGCTCTTTTTGGTGTGGGGCTCGAAAGCCAACGGAATAGGTGATGCATTCACCCAAGGCAACTCCGTTATGGGCAAATCCTGGCGGCAGATACAGCATATCCCCTGGTTCTAAATCAAAGCTTTGCACGGGTTCAAAGCTCTTCAGTATTTTCATGTCCAGGTCAGCGATCAATTCGGGATTGAGCAAAGCTTCACCACCAATTTCCCAACGGCGTCGCCCT
>JBGSRE010000527.1:0-1786 GCA_041737755.1 Oligoflexus sp. | reverse complement strand
GAGGGATGTAACGTTCGTCGCTGCCAACAGTCAATGGATGGAAATGAATGTCATCGGACCGGATGGAAGTCCCACCAAGTGCACGGCGGGATTGCATGTGAATCGAGGTCCGGCCCTCAACACCGAAGCCGATTCCTGGGGTGCTGATACCCTGGTGCAACTCGCTGACGGCTCCCATAAAAAAGTTGCGGATTTGAAATTCGGGGATCGCGTCTGGAATCCCCAATTCAAAGAAGCAGCATCGGTTCTTTACATTCACAAAACAGCGCCGACCAGTGCGATGATTGAAATTGATTTCGGTTCGCGTCTGGTGCACGTCACCAGCCATCACCCTTTCGTCAGTCACCGTGGTCTGGTGCTGGCTCAGGATCTCCGCGCCGGGGATCGACTGCCGGGAGCCGATCAGTCCTGGAAGACCGTGGCTGCCACAAGGCGCTATGTTCCTGCCGAAGGGCTAAAGGTTTACGATGTGTTTCTCCTTTCGCCACGTCCGGCAATGGATCGCTTGCTGAATATGGAAGGACTCTTGGTCCCTTCATTCGAATGGCAAAGTCAGCTGTCGATGCTGCCGGCCATCACCCTATTCGATATGCCACAGCTCTCTGAGCCCTTGTAAAATACCTGCCGCGAAAGGTATCTCTTGGGCCGAGAAGGCGAACCATCCCAATTGAATTATCGGATGGCTTCTTATCTTCGGACCTTTATACTGATGTCCCCAAAGTCCCTTCCACTCCCCAACGTCCCAGGGGCGGCGAAGCCAGCATCAAAGTCACTTCGTCCTCTGGTTTTTTCGAATCATCGGCGTCGCCAACTCCTGAATTGTCAACATGGTTCAAGCCCAGTCCTATAACTCCTAGAGAGGCGAAGTAATAACGTGAAAATTGCACCTAACGCGTCAGCCCAAAGAGCTGCAAAGGAACACGATTTCCAGATCCCGCTTCGATGCCATCTATAGCTAGGATCGGTGATGGATGAGCCTCCTTAGAGAATTGGCGAGCGTTCTTTCGTGCGCCACCAACTTCAACAGACCAACGCTCATTGACAAGAAAGTCAACATTCCCCAGCGACTTGACTGAATGGTGAGGTCGCAGGGCACTGCAGAAAAAGGTCTCGCGTACTGTACCGATTGACGGCTCGACCCTTTGGGGGTTGGTGATTGCTGCAAGCAGATTGGTGTTTTCAAGATATATTTTTTCCGGCTTTCGCACTGATTTAAGTCCCGTCCCTGCCATCGCAACGGTTTGTAGCAGTCGACCATGCTCCAGGCATTCCAGAAAATGATAGCTTGATGTTTTGGCGATACCGAGGTCCCGGCTGAGCCCTTCGATGTTTAATTGGAAGGGTTCTGAAGAGGCAACTGCCCAGAGGATTTTTTTCAGCGAGTTGACTTTGGCAGCTGAAATGCCAAAGATAGTAGTCAAATCCTCACTGACGACTTGGTCAATAATGCTTTGCACGCGCTGGTGAAAGCCCCCGAGACCTTGCAGGAAAAACGGATAATGGCCGTGTTTAAGGTAGTTGCGAAAGGCGGCAAGCAAAGGACCTTTTGCTGCAAGATCCCTCGCAATCGAGACATGATGATGCACGAGGTCATCCATAGAGACGAGTGGCGCATCAGGTCGCCCCATGAGGTGCAAATATTCACGGAAGGATAGGCCAGGCAAATCGTACCAAAGAACTCGTCGCGACAGATCCCCGCCACCTTTGGCAAGGGCTGCTGACGAGCTACCGCTTAACCAAATTGTTTTGCCGGGACTACTGTCTATCAGGCTTTTAACCTCAGCCG
>JBGSRE010000519.1:0-2595 GCA_041737755.1 Oligoflexus sp. | reverse complement strand
CATCGAAGCTGATTTTTCTTTGCATCTTCGTGAGATCCTGTCACTGGATGAAATAGGTGGGCTCAGCTTGGATCAGGTTTTGCTTTCCAGGAGCCAATTGAGTGGTGACGATCGCGAACGCATTCAGGCCGCTCTCAGCAGTTGTCTTGGCGAAGGTGCTCTGGCCTTTGAATTAAACAGCGCTCAGCTGCCTAGCGAGATCCGCTTGGAGCTTGCTACCAATTTCAAGATACTGCAGATGACTTGGAATCCGGTGATGGATAAATCGGGCCAAATACTTAAGATTCTTATTACCTGTCATGATGTAACAGAAGTGAGGCGATTCGAAGCGGAAGCCAGTGAACAGCGCCAGGAGTTGGGCTATATTCAGGAGTTGGTCAATGTCAGCGCTGATAAATTTTCATTGTTTTATGAAAATAGCGTTCGCATGCTTGATGAAAACCAACGGCTTGTCAGTTTGAATCGGCAGCGCAATTTTGAAATTTTGAAAATTCTCTTCGTCAATATGCATACGATCAAGGGCGCGGCGCGCACCTTAGGTTTTGGCAAGATGACGAGTTGGCTGCATGAGGTGGAGCAGGTCTACTCTAATCTGCTCAAGGATCCAGATCAACCTTGGGAACAGACGAAACTTGAATCGGATGTTTCAAAGGCACAAGAGATTCTTGAGTACTATCGAAGGGTAAATGAACAAAAGTTAGGTCGTTTCATGAATCGGGCTTCCATGATCCAGGTCGACCGTGATTTCTTGGTGCAGCATGCGCAGATGCTCAAAAAGATTGAAGGCGAAAATGTAAATGGCAATTTCAATTCGGCACTTGCCGAGGCCATGACACGTTTTGAGGAACTGGCGTTCCAGGATTCTTTCGTCATTATTCAGGAAATCAGCGCCCCAGCAGCAAAAATTGCCAAAGACTTGGGCAAGCAAGCTCCGGTGATTGAAATTTCAGGTTTGCATTGTGGCTTAAGCTTTCAGGCACAGCAGCTGCTTCGAAGAATTTTTATTCATATCATTCGCAATGCGATGGACCATGGGATCGAGACGGCAGAGGAACGGCTGAAGCATGGTAAGAAAGCCGAGGGCACTCTGCGCATCGACCTGCAGGAAGCGAAGAATCGACTGCAGATTCATATCAGTGATGATGGGCGAGGCCTGTCTTTTCCAAAATTGGAAAGACGTGGTCTCGAGTTAGGCATTCTCAATGCCACGCAATCGACACCGATCGATGAGCTGGCGGAACTTATTTTCTATCCGGGGCTGAGTACTGCCGATTCTCTGACGGAAGTTTCAGGCCGCGGTATTGGTATGGATGCGGTAAAAAGTTTTATAGAGGAGGCCGGTGGTTCCATCCGAATCGTGATTGAAGCGAATCAGCTGCGGACCGACTATTGTCCCTTTTCTCTTGTTATCAGTTTGCCCTCGACACTTTACCTGAATAAAATCAATCCACCTTCGGTCCTTGCCTCGGAAGCTTCTTAAATACTGTTGACGGCGAATGGCAAATGCAGAGCAGGAAAGCTGCCATGCTTCCGCAAGTGACGTAAAATAAGCTCCTTTGCCCAAAAGCGATCATTCAGCCACTGTTCAATGGCGAGCCCCTGGTTGGGCAAACTTTCTAAGAGAAAGCGCTCCACGCGGACTTCGATACATGGGACATCACCCAGCATCAGCTGCCAAAGAGTTGGAATGCCATCCGGATAGCCAATGGTCACATCATACACGGCCTGCACATGATCCTTGAGCCCGAGCACACTGGTTTCAAAGGCTTTTGCAAAGGGCACCAAGACATGCTCACAAATCGGCAGCTTATAATGCCGGGCGGTGCTTTGCGCATCCAGCATTTTCTTGTGGGTGAATCGAGTGCCTTCTGGGAAAATATTAAGCCACAGCGGAATGCCTTCCCGAATGAATTTTTGGAAGCTTTGCTTGATACGCCGGCGATCGGCCATCCATCGCCTTTTCAAAAAAATACTGTCGAGAAAAATCAAGCCCCAACCTGGACCGGGTATGTATTTAAATACTTCCTTTACAAAGAATTTCATATCGCCCACTCTTTGCGATCGATGTGCCAATGCGAAGAGAGGCATGATATCCACAGCGGTTTGATGATTGGCGATAACGATGGCATCTTCCCGCTCCGGAAGGATATCGCATTGCCAGATAATGCGAACACGATAGATCTTGTCCATAAGTAGCACGAGAATGGTGCCATAGAAGTGAGCCAGGTGCTGGTTTATTTTGCGAAAAAGGGGTTGAGAGAATATTTTACACAAAAGGCTGATGGTCTGGAGGGCGTTGATTCCGAGGAGAAGGATGAAGAGAAAGGTACTAAATAAGATGGCGCGGCCAAAAAGCCAAGTACGCCTAGCCAAAGATCGTGAAACGAGAGCTGCTATGTCCATACTAACGCTCCAAGAGTTCGGAAGAAATCCGCCTGTAAGGAGTATCAGAAATGAAGCAAAACGCACAGATGTAAGCTTGAATTATTTTTCCAAATTGTATGAGTCCGATGCTAGATTCTGGCGCTTGCACGTCAGAATCTAGCCAAGTCTGCGTCCAACCAAGCATTCCATTATTCCAGGTCCGCCCCTTCA
>JBGSRE010000401.1:0-1756 GCA_041737755.1 Oligoflexus sp. | reverse complement strand
AACTCATAAACTGGCCAAGGCTAACCAATGCTTTCTTGATTCCGTAAAATCCGGTGGAGAGTCGGTGCACGAAAACATCGCTCGGCTGGGCGATCAAAGACTGCCTTTGACTCAAGAGAAAAATGCTTTAGTTCAGCAGCTCGAAGCTCAGGGTGAGGCCAAGGATCCAGCCCTCAAGGACAAACTTCGGCTCATCGAAAACCAGCTCGAGATTCGCCAAGACAAAGCTAAAATAATCAGCGCCCAAGAACTTTGCATGCAGAACTTTGCCTTTGCTAAAGACGAATCTCTGCAGTTTTTAGCCACACCCATACCTCAAAAGCGCCAGCAGGTCGTGGACAGATTGGGTGAACTGATCGATAGCAGCCAGACTTCGATTCAGATTGCTGCCCATAAGATCACCAAACTAGAAGGCCAAAGCCTACCAATCGTTGAAAAGCTTTTGAACCGAATGAAAGCCGGAGTCAAAGTATCCATTGTCTTTGACGATGACACGATTCTCAGGCAGAAAAATATTGCCCCCATCACCGGCCAGCAGGTCGGGCCCCAGGAAGTGGCAGCCTACCTCGCCCTAGAAGAGGGAGGAGCGACGATCAAGTTTCTAGACACCAATGAAAAGGACTTCGCCTTGATGCATAATAAATTTATGATCTTTGATGGCAAAGTTATTTTCACAGGTGCCGGTAATTTTTCCAAGGCATCCCTCCGTGGAACCAATACGGAACAGTTTTATATAGTAAAGGTCCCTGAAATCGTCTTGGCCTATCAGCAGGGTTGGGAGGAGTTAAGTGCGTGGGCCTTCCCGGCAGATTATTTCACTGCCGAATCCCAGTCTGACAACAAAAGCACTGACCAGACCCCACCGGACGAACCCGAAGTCGAGGAGTGATCTCCGTGCTGTCCGCTTTCGTGACTTTATATCGATAGACCGAATGATCGACTTTGGATTGTAAATACCCATTGAACATCTGTTTGGTAAATTTTTTTAGCCAAAGGTGGAACACACCACATCTGCACGAGGATCCGATTGTTACTTGAGCAATCGGATCCCTTCTTTTTTTAATCTATCTCGCAATATGCGATCCCAAGTTATTTAGCAAGAGCGCTGCTGGTCTATTTTTGCCGTCTCTAAGGCCTCAAAGGGTTGCTAGACTAGGATCGCAGCCGAACATTCGTTCTTAACGCTGCAGTGAAAGGGCTGTGGCATGATGAAATGGAAGGCCTGGATTGTGGGCATGTTCTGCTTCCTGCTAGGCTGTGATTCAGTCGATTCTTCAAGCAAACTATTGATATCGCGTGAAGCTCGTTATCTCCTGCAAAGCCCTGAAGAGCTACCTCAAAGCTTTTGGAATTCCATACAAAGCCAAGAACTCATTCACGACTTTGCCTATCAAAGAAATGTGGCTTGGGATCTCTGGACCCATCTCCTGGCAAAAGCTCCACAAAGGGATACCCATCCTTTTTTGGTCTGGCAGACTTGGTACAGTCGAGAGGATTTACAAAGAATTTTTCGCTATCTTTATGAACGACTGAGTCGGAATGATCGTTTGCTGCGCCGAGTCTTTAGGCCTGTGGAGATCCAAGAAGGATTGGACTGGAATGATCGATTGCAGTTTCAAGAATCAGGCTGGGATACCTCTCGATTCGATCGTTGGCTGTCTACTTTTGATACAGACGAAAAGCAGAAGTCTATTCCTGGCATGCAGAAAATTCTATTCAATCGAACGGCCATCACTTTTATCCTGGAGCAGTATCC
>JBGSRE010000386.1:0-2748 GCA_041737755.1 Oligoflexus sp. | reverse complement strand
TATCAGAGCAAAGTTCATCACTCTATTATCCACGACTTGATTGGCTAAATGGATCAGACTGGTCGGGTCGACCTTAATCTGAAACTTGCCGAGAGTGTCTGTGTCAGGAATCTTGCAAATGGAAGAGAAAGTTCCTAAGCAATAGGCGGGGCTATTGAAATCAACGGCGGTCCCGCGAATGCGACTAAAGTCCCACTTATAGGCACTCGAGCTGCTGCCTTCCAAGCCTTGCAGTAAAGTTTTGTTGCTGCTCATGACCACATACCCATTCAAGGTGAGGACCATGAAGTCATCGTACTGGATCGTACTGATTTCAGAGTTCACCGATATGCCACAGAGCTGAGCGTTGCTTGGCAAGCTGATCGATGTTGTTTGAGCCTCCATCGCTTGCAAGAAAGCATCCCTTCGGCCCAAGTTACCTGCTTGGTTCCACCGACAATCCTTTTTTTCTGGAAACTGAATACGTTGCGACAGAGTTTTTTTCGTGCCTTGGCTACAGACTCTTTGAAATTGTTCAATGGCTGTTTGGCTGGCTGTTCCACTCTCATCCGTGTCTATCTGGGTAGGATTTGTGGCGATATCGGCGACCTTGGCAGCGACTTCCTCATCGGCTGGTTCAGGCACTTCAGTGGCTGGACCAAATTCTTCAGTCCGACCCATTGCGTCCGCATCTCTTATGATTTTCTTGGTATCATTGCTACCTGAGGGTGCTGCATTCGGAGCGAATTGCGTTTCATCGGAGCATCCGCTGAGGGAAAGTAAGAGACTGATCGCGATCCACTTGGAAGCTTGATAGTACTGCATAGTAATTTCTCCTCTACAGGGCCCCATCCAGGGCTTGGATTGTTCTCGGGAGAATACCCATACGTTCTTAAGAAATAGAATTATTTCTTTAGATCCTGCTATTCAGGGAATAATTATCGAAGATTGGGCTAGCAAGGTAAGAATCAATTGCGAAAGAATTGAATACCGGCATCGGTTAAAGCTTTACGAGTCAAATATTTCCGTTAGGCAGATTTATTTTTGGAATTGATCGTCGTTCGTGTTCCATCATCATTGATGACGATGATTCGACTGCGGTCGCGGTCGCTAACCTTTTCTATCGCCGCATAGTAATCGATAGATTGGGTGACGCTTTTCTCGAATTTGTCCCAGATCATTGGATCATAGTCATTAGGAGCAAAGGAGCGCATCAGAGTGAGGGACTTTTCTTGATCATAGGCTTCTTTGTAGACTCGTTTCATAAGCAAAGCAGAATAGACGTCGGCGATGGTGACGATGCGGGCGTATTCGTGGATCCCATGCTCTTTTTCTTCGCTTCGACCGGTCTTACCCAGTGGGTAGCCACCGCCTTTAAATTTTTCATGATGTTCTAGGGCCACGAGTGCCACCAGCTCTTCGATAGGTGCGCCACTGGCCATAGCTTTCTTCAATTCATCATAGCCAAGTGTGGTGTGGTTTTTGATGATTTCGAACTCTTCGGGTGTGAATTTACCAGGCTTGTTGAGGATATGCCCAGGCACACAAGTCTTGCCTACGTCATGATACAGGCCGGCTCGGGCTATCTTTTCCGACTCTTCTTTGGATTTTCCTAGGAGGTTTCTGGCGATGATTGCGGCGATCATTGCCACTGCTGCGCTGTGATCGTAAAGTGTTTCATCAGCCAGAATCATTCGGGAAAGGGTGCCGACAGCGATTTCGCTATCCATGAGATTATCGATCAGTCGGTTAGCGGCTATCTGAGCTTTTTGGGCGACCGTTTTATTAATACCGCCGCGAACGATCATCTGGCTGGCTTGGCTTAAGTCACCAAAAACCTCGATGGTCTTGCGATCCAAATTGGGATCTTTTTTGAGCAGACTTTCAATTTTCTTTTGCCGAATGTTTTGAACGAGCTGTTCGAACTTCGGATAGTCCTTCCGTTCGACACATATATCAAGGTTACTATATTCCTTGTTGCGAGCTGAAATGATGGCATCCACCAGATCAGAGGCAAAATTCTTAGGAGTGATAAATTCAATCACTTCGAGATCAACGCGAAAGAAGATTCGGAAGTCGATTGTTTTGACTTCTTTGAGATAGCTGAATAGCTCCAAGCTCAAATTGGAGAATCTCTTCAAGTCGGCCTCGGTAATGGTGACCACTTTGAATTTCTCGCGCACAGACTTGGAAATAGCGTATTTATTCTCGGCCATAACCTGAACCTTCCCCCCAGAGGACTCTCAAAAGTTCTCTTCCTAAGACAGATCGGCGGAGCAGGGCAAATCCTTACGATTCGACTGTATTATTTAATTAAGTATCTGAATATATTGATATATATTTAGGGGGAGCCAAGCGCTTCGGAAGGCCTTTAAAGTCGAATTGGACCTGCAATTTCGGAAAAAATAGAAATGAGAAAAAGAAGTTGACCCAAAATCCTAAATTACGTAAACAAGGGTCTCTCCGCGGGAGCGGAAAAAGTGCAAGGGGCTCTTAGCTCAGTTGGTAGAGCAGCACACTTTTAATGTGCGGGTCGCTGGTTCGAATCCAGCAGGGCTCACTTTAGCTTCCCGCGAAGAATACTGTTAGTCCTGTCCCCATCGTCTAGTTGGCCCAGGACACCGCCCTTTCACGGCGGCGACAGGGGTTCGAATCCCCTTGGGGACCCCCACTACAAAGCGGCGTAAAGCTTTCCGGTAAGCTTCAATTTCTTTATCAGGCGAAACGATAGGAAGATCGGATTTTGGGCTATTCGAAACAGGTACTTTC
>JBGSRE010000360.1:0-4076 GCA_041737755.1 Oligoflexus sp. | reverse complement strand
CGTTGAAGGAGAACTTCACACCTTTTTCGCTCAGATTAATAACCGAAAACTGACCCTCGCCAATGACGATCCGAGGCCTAGCTTCTTTAGGATACTCAAGGCGAAAATAGTTACGATTTGGTTCTTTGGTCATTTTCACACTCGTTAGCCCAAGGTCTACTAAAATTGTGACGTAGTTTGTCGGAGGCGTCAATCGCCGGTCAGCCCTGCCGAGAACAGCTCACATGCGTTAAACTAAAGTCATGCGAGGCTCTATTCTGGGGACATCCTGGCTTTTCGTGAAGCTGTGAATGATGGAAAGACCTTTGCAAGTATCGAGGAAAGCGCTACTTTGCCTTCGACTTTGCTCATTACTCAAAATGGATTGAACTCGGGAGGTTGGACCTTAAAATTATGGGTGAAAATCAAAGACAGGCCATACGCCAGCAACTGGGGTCAGCAAGCTTTGATGTGGCCATTGTCGGCGGTGGAATCAATGGAGCCGTAGCAGCAGCTGCTTTAAGTGCCAGCGGTTACAAGGTCGCACTGATCGAAAAAAAAGATTTTGCCTCAAGCACTTCCCAAGAATCATCCAATCTGGTCTGGGGCGGAATCAAATACCTGGAAAGCTATGAGTTCGGTCTGGTCTGGGATCTTTGCCGTTCCAGGAATGAGCTGATGCGGAGCTATCCCCAGGAAGTACAAGAATTGCGTTTCTTCACCAATCTCGAGCAGGGCTTTCGCAAACCTCGCCTGTTAGTTTTTTTGGGCAGCGTTCTTTACTGGATGATGGGGCGTTTCAAAACCCGGGCGCCTCGATTGCTATCCCGTAAGGCGATTCAACGAGACGAGCCGCTGGTGGTGACGGATCGCAGCCAGGGCGGTTTGGAATACTCGGATTGCTTTTTGAAAGACAATGATGCCCGCTTCGTCTATCACTTTATTCGTCGCGGGATTCAATCCGGAGCAGCCATCCTGAATTATATCGAAGCCAAAACCGCCAGACGCGATGGGAGCGGTTACTGGGCTATCGACAGCGTCGACCTGCGCACGAACGAAACAATTCAAGTGAAAGCCCGGGTTCTTATCAATGCCGGCGGTCCATTCACAGATCGTTTCAATCAGGCCTGCCAGGTCACAACTCAGCATCAGCATATCTTTTCTAAGGGTGTGCATTTGATTGTGCCAAGACTTTCGCACAGCGAAAGGGTGCTGACGTTTTTTGCCGATGACGGCCGGCTATTTTTTGTTATTCCTATGGGGGCCTGTTCCTGTATAGGCACGACCGATAGCCGGGTAAAGGAATTGCCGGCAGTAGTCACCGATGAGGATCGACATTTTATCTTGGCCAACATCAATAAGCGTTTGAATCTTCCTCAGCCGTTGACGATCGCCGATGTGATTGCTGAGCGCTGCGGAGTCAGGCCGCTCGTGATCAAAGGCAACGCCGGAGATTTTGATCAGGAGGAGTGGATCAATCTTTCACGCAAACATGTCTTAGAATCCCAACAGGACATTTCCCACGTCAGCGTTTTTGGTGGCAAGCTGACAGATTGCCTTAATATTGGGCGCGAGCTGGTGACTGCAATGAGCGAATTGGGTCTGCCCGAGCGAAAAGCCAAGACCTGGTACGGAGACGGCGACCCAGCCGTCAAGGAAAAGTACGATACCCTAGCCAAAACCCTCCTCTGGGATGATTCACCGGCACTTGGCGACGGCAGTCACAGCGAAAGGCTTTGGCGGCTCTATGGGGACGATGCGCTCGCTATAGCGCAAAAAATAAAGGCGGATCCCGAGCTAGGGCAACTCGTGGTCGCTGGAGTCCCCTTGCTCTTCGCTGAAGTTGCTCATATGGCCGAGCATGAGCAAATCGTCGAGCTGGAAGATTTTCTTCGTCGCCGGACCCGACTCAGTCTGGTCGTTCGGCAGGAGATTCTACAGCAGAGTCCGGGCTTAAAAAAGGCTGCCAAGATGCTGTTTGGAGCGGATACAGAGCAGCGTTGGAATAGCTATTTCAAAGACCCAAACAAGCAAAAAAACCTCGCCTGAAGCTCGCTCCGAAACAAGCGAACGAACAACAAGGTCCCGTGAAGATCTTCTGCAGATCCTCACGGCACGACCTTGCCTTGAACTTTTCAAATTAAAGCGTCAGTGTCGTGAAGCCGAGTCAGGAGACGAGGACCATTCGCGCATGGCAAGTTCACCTGGGCGATCAATATGAACCTTGTCATCGACAGACTTGACCCAGCTTAATGGAATGTAATGATGCTGGCCTTTATTGTCTTTGTTAAGTTTGATCATGTCGGTGCCTTCCATATGGTCGACAACCGCAAATTGGCCATTATTGGAACAAACTACCGGGGCTTTTGGTTTGATCTGACTTGCCTGAATCATGAAAGACTCCTTCATTTGAGTTTAGCTCCCGGTTTTATGCAGGAGGCGTGCCTAAAAACGAAGGAGTTAAAAAATAAAAAAGCGCGGCATGAGAACGATAGTCACTTCGTTACACTTAAGGATGAGCTTGAGCTGTCGATCCAATTGGGGATGATTGAGTCATCTTTTTTGTCAACAGCAGCAGATGGTCTTAGTTCAGTGTTTTGAGGTCGATAACAAAACGATATTTGACATCGCCTTTGATCACGCGCTCATAGGCGGTGTTGACCTGATCAATGGCTATCGTTTCTATATCAGATGTGATGTTATGCTTACTGCAGAAATCAAGCATCTCCTGGGTTTCAGGCAAACCACCGATCAGCGATCCAGCCAAAGCCCGGCGCTTGAAGATCAAGTTAAAACCGGCAATCGACGGATCTTTGTCAGGAACCCCAACCAAGCACATCGTTCCATCTAATTTCAAGGCTGCCATGTATGGATTCAGATCGTGTGGCGCTGATACTGTATTGAGGATAAAATCAAAACGGTTGGCAACACTTTGCATGGCGGCAGCATCTTTGGACAAAACCACATGATGCGCACCTAGCCGCAGAGCATCAGCTTTTTTGCCTTCCGATGTGGTGAATACAGTAACAGTCGCGCCAAAAGCTTTGGCGAATTTCACGCCCATGTGCCCAAGACCACCAAGGCCAACGATAGCCACCTGCTGACCCTTGCCAACTTTCCAGTGTTTGAGTGGCGAATAGGTAGTAATTCCCGCGCAGAGCAAGGGAGCGACACCGGCTGGATCGAGATTTTTGGGAATTTGCAGTGAAAAACGCTCATCAACGACTAAGGTATTCGAATAGCCGCCCTGAGTTACAGTCTTGCCATCGCGTTCGAGACCGTTATAAGTTCCAACCCAACCATTTTCGCAGTACTGCTCGAGGCCTCGTTCACAGCTCGAACAGCTGCGACAGGAGTCGACTAAACAGCCGACGCCTGCGAGATCTCCCACTTTAAAGTTCTTGACCTTGGCTCCGACTCTGACAACTTTACCAACAATTTCGTGACCGGGTACCATGGGAAAGCGCGAACCGCCCCACTCGTCACGGGCCTGATGAATATCAGAATGACAAATGCCACAATGCGAAATTTCCAAAACGATATCGTTGTCACTAGGCTCACGCCGCTCGAATTTAAATGGAACAAGCGGGCTCTTTGAAGTCAGGGCTGCATAACCACGTGCTGAAATCATAAAATTTCCTCCGAGGGAAGGGAGTGGTAATCAGTAACTCAAGGACTCTAGACGAGCCCGACCCCATCTGGCTAGCTGAAAGCAGCTTGGCCACCTAGCCTAGACTGGTACGCAGCTGATGTCACAATAAACCTGAAATGAGCTAATAAATGACTCATCTACTGAACTTAATGGACGCATAAAAATTGAATAAAACTTGGAAATAGCAGTGAAATTCATTCGGTCCTGGCAGATTATTACTCTGTCAAAAAACCAACAACTGATCCGACAGCTTGGAATAAGAGTTTAATTCCTAAGTGGTTTGGGAGTAGGATGGGGAGCTTCATTTTTATTCAAAGTGATTTTTTATTAAGAATAATTGTTGATCTCAAAAGACTCGAATTCATCAAAGCGAATAATTATGTAGAAATTAAATTTAAAAGTGCAGTGAATTTAAACATTGGCACGGGTGGCGATCTATCAGTAT
>JBGSRE010000359.1:0-6584 GCA_041737755.1 Oligoflexus sp. | reverse complement strand
CTATCAATCTCTTTGGTTAAATCAATTGTGCTGGCATTGGGCTGCTTTTGGATCGTAAGGATGACGGAGTGTTTGCCATTCAGACTTCCCTCACCGCGCTTCGCCTTAGCTCCTATCTTAACTTCGGCTACATCCTTAATAAACACCGGTCGACCGAGATGCATGCCGATAGCCGAGTCCCTGATCTCATCGAGTGAAGTGACTCGACCGAGTGGCCGGATCAAAAATTCCTTTTCACCAATATCAAGAAAGCCGCCGGTGCTATTCTCGCTCATATGCATGATGGCTAGCTTGAGTTCTTCCAGAGAGATGCCTCGTTTCTGGAGAGCCTGACTTGATACTAAGATCTGATACTGCTTCACCTCACCGCCCATGACCACGACCTGACTCATTCCTGGAACAGTCATAAGCTGGGGCCGAAGAGTCCAATCAGCGAAACTGCGAAGCATCATCGGCGAGGTGGCATCATCGGCAGCTGTCAGGCCGACAAACTGGATTTCCCCCATAATCGAGGTGATCGGCCCCATAACAGGAATCATGCCTGCAGGCAGTCGTCCCTGTAAAAGCTGAAGCCTTTCTGCAATCAACTGTCTGTTTTGCAGTATCTCGGTGCCCCAATCAAATTCGACATAAGCGATCGATATCCCAATGCCACTCGAGGAGCGGACTCTCAGGACTCCAGGGGCTCCGTTCAAGGCAGCTTCCAGAGGCACAGTCACTAGGGACTCTACCTCTTCCGGCGCGAGTCCATGGGCTTCCGTTATAATCGAAACGGTCGGCCGATTCAGGTTCGGCAAGACATCGACAGGCAAGCTAGGGATGACCATGATTCCATAGGCACATAGGACGAAAAGTAAGCCAAGAATCGTCATCCGATGATTCAAGGAATACCGAATAATAGCATTGAGCATCAAAGTCTCCGCACGACTGTTGGACCAAGGTGAAAGCATGAGTGGATATCTCATGCTCAGCATCATTCCTTCAATTTTCAGAAATAATTGTCGGGGGGAAGGAACTCAAGCAATAGGCGGCCTGAGAAGACCTTGACCGGATGATTTACAAACAAGCACATGGCTCGCAAAAAGCGACGGCACGCGGAAGACGAAAGTGGGCAATTCAGTGAAAAAAAGCCCGGAACTCACGCCAATGTCAGTGAAGAATCCAAAAATTTCTTTGTTATGATTATGCTGCGGAGCTTGGGAAGACTTGGCTTGCTTACTGTGGTCTTGAAGATCTGCGGAAGCAGCATCCTCTTCAGAATTACCGTCCTCGTGATCGTGAGACGAATGTTCGTGGCTGGGATGGGATCCATGCTCATAAAGCATCACATGAGCTAGAGTTTTCACATAATTCATTGTCTGAAACGGCAGAATCAGTAAGAATGCGAGTATGTTGAAAAAGATATACTTCATCATTTAAATCTGAAAACCCCAAGAATGACAATCCCATGGTAAACAGCTTGGAGAGAGAATACGACTTGTCATTTTGACACTCAAACATCCCATAAAGATTTCTGTCCCATCATGGAAACATTCCCACTCACAAGAGCTAATCCCCAATGTGAATACCTAATCCATAAAGAAGCGAGATGGCTTCTGGCAGAGAAAATCGCGCATCCTTGAGAGTATTTTCATCGGCTCGAATCGAATATTCTTGGGCCCCCCGAAAATCCGCCTTTGTTAAATTGCTACGTTGGAAATTAGCCCCACGAAAGTCTGTCCGCTGCGCATTCACAGCCATCAGATTGGCCCTTGCAAACTCGACTTCCCTGGCGATGCAATCTTCAAAAATTGACTTGCGTAAATCAAGATCTTCAAAGTTGCCAAAACTTAAGTGGCAATGGCGAAATTCAAGATGCATGACAGTTTCAGCATCGGTCCAATTGATGCCAATAAGCTTCGAGTTTTCAAAACGCACGCCGCGAAACACACAGTTCTTCAGTGTCGCGTTGCTCAAATCACACGAGACGAAAGTACAGTCGACGAACTTGCACCGAAGCAGTCGAACATTCTGTCCTTTTAGGCTTTCGAAACTACAATTATGGAATTGTTTGTCTTTAATCAAAGCTCCACTGCAATCATCTGCTACAAAATTTTCCGCCTCATACTCTTTCTGTTCTGAACTAAAAGACATTGAATCCCCTGACCGACTCAAACAAAAGCCGCTTTTGTATTCTTATGGGTAACAAGCTGGATCATAAGCGAGTCCTTATCGGGTTCCAAGCGTTAAAGTCTTGATTTGCTTTCAACTCGCCTGCTGATGATTTTCTATCGATCAGCATAAAGCTTTGATAAAGGAGTCAGGATTACGTGATATTTCAAGATAGAAAATATTTACTTTAGGAACTGAAGAAGGGATTGCCTTTTTTTGCGAGTCACTCCAATACTGAGACAGGACTTCCATGAGGAAGGCTAACTGGTCAAGGATTGACCAGGACAGGGGTCATGATCACACTTTCTGCATGAGGCAGCTATGGATCAGAAAATCAAAGATGATATTGCGAGCGAAGCTTTGCTCACCACCAATCCCAAGATCATTATGCGCAAAAGAGAACCCGCCAGAGATCAGTATCTAGTGCTTTTTAGAGTCCTGGCCGCAATCTGCGGCTCTGGTTTGGCTCTCTTTCTCATTTCCAAGTTCAAGCATATTTTTTGAATCACTCGAAGAGCCCTTTGATCCTGTTTAAATGAGCATCTGACAAGACAAAATTGAATATCGCCAGATCTTCTTGCATATGCTGATCAGAGCATGTCCCTGTTAAAGGGACAATGCCTATTTGAGTAAGAAAGCGGAAGAGGATCTGTGCTTCGGTTTTTTGCAGTTCTCGGGCAAGATCACGAATAGGGCGACTGGCAAGAATATTCGGGTTGGCCGACAGCGTCCAAAAACTCTGGTATACGATCCTGTTATCAGCGCAAAAGAGCCTGAGTTCCTGATCATAGTTGGTTTCCCGATAGAACCGATTCTGCAAGACAGCAGGTTTTATGGTCGCATCCTGATAAAGCCGCCGTAAGACGGGCAGCTCGTAGCAGTTGCTGATACCCAATTGCCGTGCACCCTTCGTTGCCTGGATCGTCTCCATCGCCTGCCAAACCATCATAAGCTTGTCATGGGAAGCCAGCGGCGAGTGCAGGACCAGCGAGTCTACATAGGCCGTTCCCAGCGTCTTTTGCGAATTGGCAAATGACTGAACGACCTGTTTTGCCAGCGGTGCATGAGGATCGTAGGGGACACGCAGGGGATCCTGTCCGGCGATTGGGGTGAATTTGGTTTGGATGAACAGAGATTCACGAGAAATTCCCAGTTTTTGCAATTTTATCAGTGCATCGCCGACCCCCTCTTCATTATAATGCTTGGGCTGAGCAGCGGTATCAATAGCTCGAAACCCATACTGAACAGCTTTTACAACCAGGTCTGCGGTTCTATCCTTCTTCCAGGCAGTGCCATAAATAAGTCTCGGCATGGGGACTTGAGCAGAAGTGACAACCGAGCTATGTTCCATATCGATTCCCTTATGAAGCGCAGCATACGAGCTGTCAGAATAAAGGAATATCGAGAGCAAGGACAAGAAAACATAGCAGCAACGAGAATGGCACCCATGTATCAATTACGCCCCTATCAAGAAGAAGCTGTCCATGCCGCCATTCGTCATTTTCAAAAGCAAAGGGATCCTGGCGTCATCGTTTTACCTACGGGTGCAGGCAAAAGCCTTGTCATTGCTGAATTGGCTCGGATCGCCAAGGGTCGTGTGCTAGTCCTCGCTCATGTCAAAGAACTGGTTGAGCAAAACCATAGCAAATACGAAAGCTATCAGCTTGAAGCTGGAATTTACTCGGCAGGTCTGGAACGCAAGGATAAGAATGCCAAAGTTATCTTCGGTAGTATTCAGTCGGTTGCGCGCGGTGATGCGGAACTCTTCAAGAGCTTTTCCTTGCTGATCATCGATGAATGCCATCGAGTTTCCATGGAAGAGCAGACTCAGTATTCGCAAGTTATTAAAAAGCTAAGAGCCATTCATCCGACGATTTGCATTTTAGGTTTGACGGCCACCCCCTATCGGCTGGGCCTAGGCTGGATCTATCAGTATCACGCCAAGGGCGTGCTCCGCACCAGTGAGGATCGCTTTTTTAAACGCTGTATTTATGAACTTTCACTTGGATTTATGATCAAAAATCACTATTTGACGCCACCCATAAAAATCGATTCGCCGGTTGCTGGCTACGATTTTTCTAGCCTCAAGCTTCGCAGTGGTAAATTTTCCATGAACGATCTTGAAGATTTACTCAAGGATCAAAAGCGGGTCACCCCCGGAATCATCGCCAACATCGTGGAAATGGCTAAGGATCGTCAGGGAGTCATGATTTTCACATCCTCGGTTCGACACGCTGAAGAAATCATGGGTCATCTCCCCCCTGAATCCTCGGCATTGGTCGTCGGTGAAACTCTGTCCCAGGATCGGGATCGAATCATTCAAGAGTTCAAGCATCGAAAATTGAAGTATTTGGTCAATGTTTCGGTTTTGACAACGGGTTTTGATGCCCCTCATGTTGACCTGATTGCCCTCTTGAGACCTACGGAATCTGTCAGCCTCTACCAGCAGATCATTGGCCGCGGCCTGCGATTGGCCGAGGGTAAAACGGATTGTTTGATCCTCGACTATACGGGAGTAGGCCATGACATCTTTAGTCCGGAAATCGATGATAACAAGCCCTCGGAGGAATCGGTACCGGTGAAAGTCACCTGTCCGCAGTGTTCCTTTGAAAATGATTTTTGGGGCCTTGTCGATGAGGATGGCGAAATCATCGAGCACTTTGGCCGCAAGTGTCGTGGAGCGAGCGAGCATCCCGGGACCCTAGAAATTATACCCTGCAGTTTTCGCTTTCGCTTTAAACGCTGCGCGCAGTGTGGAGCCGAGAATGATATCGCTGCCCGAGTCTGTATCGGTTGCCAGGCCCTGCTGGTGGATAATGATAAGAAACTCAGGGAAGCCATGGCTCTGAAAGATGCCCATGTGATGCGACCAGATTCCATGATCTTCGAAAAAAAATGGGACAAGAAGGGCCATGCTACGCTGGAAGTATCTTACTACGACTACGATGGACAGCAGCTGAAGGAAATGTTCTACCTGAACTCACCTTCAGAGTTGAAGGCTTTCTACTACAACTTCATGCGTATGCATCTGCGGATTCCAGAAAAAAGGCTTTCCATCCACACGATCGATGATGTACTCAGTCAGCAGAATCAGTTTCGTTTGCCGCTTTTTGTCATTGCTCGAAAAAAGAAGTACTACTGGGAAATTCGCGAAAAGATCTTTGAATAATTCGCTAGCGCTCTATCCCAAAACAAAAAGCCCCTGCCGAAGCAAGGGCGCGATCTTTTATCTCAATCAAAATCACTGGTTTCTGCAGCTAATCACACCCGAGTATCGACCCTGATTATTATTCCAATCGAATTCGTCCAAAGTGGCGAGATAGAGCCTGGTAGCTCCCTTGGGAACGATAAAGGACTGCGATGCACCCGTACTATCCTTACCGTTGCCGATAAAGAAGAGTTGACCGACTTTTGGTGTGAGATATTTAAATTCACGGGCTGCTGCATCGCTAAAGTCCAGACTTTGAGGCGCCGAAGATCGCGCAGTAAGCGAACTGCTATCAAGAAAAACAGCCACCAGACTATTGATCGGAGCTTGAATATCCGAAAGGCCATTTACACTGCCCAGCGAATGGCTAACGATCATTGATGACAGCCCTTCGGCACCGGAGAGGTGTTCGGGCAAAGGACTGTAAGCAACCTGACCTTCGACCTGAAAGCTCAGAATCTGACCGGCCTCAAGACACGAACTGCCTGGGGGCAAAACCTGAATAGGAGAATTGCTTGCCGCAGTGTCAATCGACTCTGGATAGGCTATTTCCGCGTTCGCAGCTGCACCTGCTAAGAAGGGATTGGCACTGCCCTTGATAGCAAAAGGATAGCTCTTGACCAGAGCTGTGCCCGGCGCAGAAGGTGTGCCCGGCGCAGAAGGTGTGCCCGGTGCAGGGGCATCAGGCTTTTTGAGATCAGTATTTGGCGTTTCGACTGCGGTACTGCTGCCCTGACGATTTTGCTTGGCATCTTCTGCTGGATTTTCAACGGCTTGGTCTTTTTTACTTTTCTGGCCACAAGCACCGATAAGAGCGGCGGCCAAGAGGAAAAGGGCCGCAGGATTGGAACGTTTCATAAACACCTCGGCAGCATTAAGGGCTGTGATGATTGGTTGATGAAAAGGACTAGGATCACAGGCTCGCAACTTCGATTCAAAGAAGAAAGAGAGCCATCATTTAGAACTCGAAGCGTTTTTAAACGATAGACACCCAAATGTCAAACTGATGCTGCCAAAAAAGTTCAGTTCGTTCAACCCATTCAAAGCCATATTTTATAGTCAATTATTTCTGATAGTTAGACTATCGCATCCCGGATTCAGGAGAGCTGTCGATCGGGTAACTTTGCTCGATAGGGTTCGCGGAGGAGCGATTTCCAAAGCATAATTTTCCTCCCTAACTCGCAGCGGTCCGATAGCTCCCCAGAACATTTTGTCTTGCCAATGG
>JBGSRE010000325.1:0-4104 GCA_041737755.1 Oligoflexus sp. | reverse complement strand
CTTAGCTACTTCGATGATATCGAAGCCAGCAGCCGCGGCATAAGCTGCGGCCAAGAATCGATAGCGTTCATAGTTTTCGGGATCGCCTTCCACCAGTTCTTTATAGAGTTCAATGGCTTGCTCAAAATCCTGATCATCCAGAGCTTGTCGGGCTTTCTCATCGTCCGTGAGAGTCGCGTAGGGCTCCGCCTTGGTCGTTGTACCGCAGCCAGTTAGGTAGAAACCAAGAACTATCCATAGCATGCAGAGGATGCGCATGATCCACTCCTTAAAAGCCCAAACTTGTGTAGATCATCACCATATTTCGTTGCTTGTCGCCAGGAAAGGATCCCAATTCTCGGCCATAAGCTGTCACTCCCAATTTAAAGAGGAGAAGATCCACTCGAATACCTGCTGTGGGAATCCCCTGATAGAGTCCGCAAGCAACGCCTAGCATATTGCGCAGCATCAATCGGGCTCCAATATAGACCTTCTTAAAAGTCTTCTCATCATAGGCATTGCCGATGTCACGGTAGTCGAGGCTGAGGTGCAGTACTTCTTTCGTCCCATGCAGAGCCAGACCAAAACCAGCATTAAAGGTTTGCGGAAAATCCGGCTGAGAACCCGTGAATTTCGTACCACCCAAGTCCTCGACTTTGAGTCCAAGGCTGAGATCCAGATTGAAACCTTGCAATAGAAATAATGCCCCCAGATCTGCCCCTGTGCCCTGGTTGAGCGAAATTTCATCCTGCAACTTCGAAGTGTTTTCGGTAAGCTCGCGAATTTTATTTTGGTCTGTGATAGGCACTTGAATTACCGGCTCGCTCACATAAAGCTGTTTGGCGGTCACTCCCAAAGAAATCCAACGCGCAGGTCGAAAAGCGGAGCTGGTCAGGATACCCCCATAAGCTTCTACAGCAAAGTTCACACTGGGCAAACCGCCATCGCCAAAACGTTGACCTTCGACATCAAGTTCCACTCGTTCGAAAGCACTGATGGCAACATTCTTATTGAGGAAACTGAGGGTTGCCGTTTGTCCAAAATGCAGAGATTTTGCAAAGAGTTCATCCACGAAACTACTCTCGCCTGTTCCTGCTGCATCACCAATATTGCCGCTCTGGGCACTTTGCGCGAGATCCCGATCCAGCATGAAACCAGCTTGAAATCCCACCCAGCGAAGCCAGGCTCCGCCTAATGGCAAAAGCGCAGGATTGGCGAAAACTATTCCCTCCTGGCTGGCTCGGGTGAGGCTTGTGCCGCCTGCGGCAAGATCGAAAGGTTCGGTGTAAAGCAGTTCATTACTTTTTTTGCCGAAAGCAAATCCACTCCAGACCAATAGGCCCAGCGAAGCAATCTTTACCTTACGAGCAGAAAGTTTAAAAAACATAAGCGAATCCCGATTCTTCTCTTTTTAGTATCGGGCGATAGGCGCGAAAGCTGAAAGGAATGTGCGATAATGAAATTGTCTGAACTCTCACTGAGCACTCAGAGCGGAGGCAACAGGCTTGTTTCGAATTTTCCTGAGAAAAAAACTCTATTCTGGTCGAAAACCCAAAAATAAAAAATCCCCGACTAAAGGAGCATCTGGCAAAAATCGACGTCTCTATGAGCGATATCAGGTGGATCAGCAGCATCTGACCGTCATGAATGATCAGGATATCCTGGTCATCCGCGATATTTCTGCCAAGGGTTTTTGTAGCGATGTCTCTAGCCGCGCCTATGAACGCTTCGAACTCAATGATATCTATGCGGCTCGCATGCGCTATCACGGGGATGTTCAGGATATTCAGGTGAAAGTTGCTTGGAAGCGCCAGCAGCAGGTGGGTTTCGAGCTGCATAAGCCTGATCAAAAGATGCTCAATTTTTTCCGTCTCCTCCTGCGACCTATCGAATTGGCGAACTCTCTTTCGCAAGTAGATGCAGCCTTCATGCGCGACCAGCATGCGGGACTTGCTTGGTTTCACGGAGAGGACGTTGACCTGCACATTTGGTTGACCGAGGAAGAAGGCGTTTCTGCCTGGCAATTGATTGCTGACGACCAAATAGTGGAATGGTCTTCGGTGCATGGAATAAAAACGGGCGGAATACATAGATCCGGTCGCACCGAACTAGGAATATTAGAACCCGGCGAAGTTTTCAAAGTCATGGACCCGGAACCCAATCCCACTCGAGTCCGTCTGGCCACAGATGTAATTATCGCTCTGCCTTTTCCCGAGCGAAGCGACCTCGTAAAAACTCTGGATGAACAAGCTGGTTAGGTTTAGCTCTTTTTTCGTTTTTTTCTCGAAAACTTGCCAATTTTGTCGTTTTTCGCTAGATTAGCGCTGCATTGCTTGAGGCCGGATAATTTTCTTCTATGGAAAAACCTTGTCCAGTATGCCATAGCCAGTCGGGCAGGCAAAGTCGAGCAATGGATACGATCTGCCTAGAAATTGGTACGGCCACCGCTATCGTATTCAGCAGGTCTTTGGGCAAACTCTAGGAAAATAATCACTTTTGAATTGGTTCCGCATGAAGCCTCGACGAAAAAATCTAGCAAGAAAAAAGTCCAAGTCCGCACCGAAAATCTTTGATCCCATGCAAGTAAAAATTGACAGCATAGCCTTTGGTGGAGACGGTATCGCCCGACTCGACGGCAAAGTCTATTTCGTAGCGGACGCCTTGCCTGGTCAGACTGTTGAAATCGAAGTATATGAAGACAAGGAGCGATTCGCCAAAGCCCGGCTTTTGCAAGTCCTTGAGGAAGCGCCTTTTGCTGCCATTGCCCCATGTCCTTATGCTGATCGCTGTGGTGGGTGTCAGTGGCAGAAAGTGCCCTATGAACAGCAGCTCGTATGGAAAGCCAGCTTTATTCGTGATGCACTCCAGCGAATCGGTGGCTTGGCGGCGGATTCCTATGCTTTTTCCATGCAAGCATCCGAGCTTCCTTTTGCCTATCGCAATCGGATCGAAGTAAAGTTTCATATTCGCCAAGAGGGGAATGTTGAGCTTGGATATTTCGCCAAATCATCACATCAACTGGTGAGAATTGAAGAGTGTAAAATTGCTGATCCTCGGATCAATGAGGCATTGGCTTATCTTTGTCAGCTCCAGTGTCCGGCGAGCACAGGTGATTTCGAAGGCAGTTTAGAGCTGCAAACAGTAGAGGCAGAGAATGAATTCAAGGTCCTGCTGTTTGCGGATCACTGGCCTTCTGCTGTCTGGCAGCGTTTGCTCAAGGGGATTGAACAGCTTGCATGGTTGAAAAATCATCTCGTCCTTGACCGGAAGGCTTTCGTGCTTCTGGAGACCTGGCAAGGTCTCAAGTTTTACACCAGGGCCGGGCAGTTTCAGCAGGTAAATTTACCTGCGAATCGGTTTTTGCGGCAATGGGTACTTGATTTTGCAAAGAAGAATCACATTAAAGTGGCTGTTGATCTTTATTGTGGTAGCGGAAATCTTTCACTGGCTTTGGCGCGAGAAAAGATTCAGGTTTTTGGCGTCGAGTCGTATGGACCTTCTATTGAGGCCGCTCGTTATAACCGCGAGATCAATCATCTGGGTGGGTATGCGACTTACGAGACCGGAGATGCAGAGGATATTCGATTGCTGTTTCCAACCCTAGCTGCGGTCGATCTGATGATAGTCGATCCTCCTCGCCGCGGGATGGCCGAAGCCATTGAGCCCTTACTGAAAATTGATGCACGCCATCTGATTTACGTCAGCTGTGATCCCAACACTCTGGCCCGCGATCTTAAACGACTCGTTGCGGCAGGCTATCGGCTGGAATCCGTGATGGGCTTGGATTTTTTTCCACAGAGCTATCATGTGGAGACGGTTTGTTTGCTGCGGAAGATGGAGCAGCTACTCTGAGATGACAGGTGCCCGACGCGGCCCTTGGCCGCTGGGCATGACGAGCGGCACGTCATCCCCAGCGCAAAGCGCGTCGGGGATCCGTCATTGGCCATGACGAGCGGCACGTCATCCCCAGCGCAAAGCGCGTCGGGGATCTGTCATTGGCCATGACGAGCGGCACGTCATCCCCAGCGCAAAGCGCGTCGGGGATCCGTCATTGGCCATGACGAGCGGCACCGGTGCTTTGAGACAAGGGATGCCCGACGCGGCCCTTGGCCGCTGGGCATGACG
>JBGSRE010000233.1:0-19585 GCA_041737755.1 Oligoflexus sp. | reverse complement strand
TTATCAGCCATGCTTTTGAATAAAACTGTTTGCAAGGGGTGACAGAAAGAAGAATCAGCCTTTCTCGCCAAGAGATTTTTGCTATTCTGAAACAGTTTATTCGAAGCCGTTGGTAGCTAAAAAGTCTAAGTCGTTCTTGCTAGGAACCGACTTCCAGTAAATATTTCTCTTTTCAAGGAGATAAGATGGCTCGCACGCTCTTGCTTAGAAAATTAACCAGACTCCTTAAGCTAGCAACCCAAGAGCTACGCCTTCATCAGGGCGATGATCGCAGGCACAAAGCGCGCGCGTCTGCTTTGAACCGGCGAGATTTCCTTCAAGCGGGAATGATAGGAGCAAGCCTACCAGGACTTTTGATGGCCTGCCAGACTCCGGGACCAGTTGATTCCGCTATGAAAATCACCAGCACTTCCACCGCGCGTTCTATCACTGTGGTTGGTGCTGGAACTGCTGGTTTGACCTCTGCCTATTCTTTAGGCAAAGCTGGCCATGCGAGCGTAATCTATGAAGCGTCCTCGCGCCTGGGGGGACGCATGTTCACCATGCCGAATTTCAATGCTGATGGAATGTTCTGCGAACTGGGGGGCGAGTTTGTCGATACCCAGCACACAGATTTGATTGAACTTTGCCGTGAATTGAAGATCGGCATTGAAGATTTAGTGGCAAACGAAAAATCCCCTCTGCGTGAACTCTATTTCAGTCATCAAAGAATCCGTACGGAAGCGGAGATCATCCAAGCTTTTAAACCATTGGCTGCTCGACTTTTGATCGATGCCAAGACCCTCTCTCCCAAGGGCGAATTGGAAGTACCCACCTATCAATCTGAACTGGCGAAACTCACTCGAGTCCAAGAACTCGATCGCATGAGTCTCGCCCAGTATCTGGAACAGTCCCACATCGAAACATGGCTAGTTGATTTGCTGAGCAATGCCTATGTTGGGGAATATGGTTTGGAAGCCGGTGAGCAATCGGCTCTTAACATGATCATTTTGATCAATCCTGAAACGGGTGATGGATTTGAAATCTATGGTAGCAGTGATGAGGCCAAGCGCATAACCGGAGGCAGTATAGCTCTCCCTCAAGCTTTGGCCAAAGCTATTCAAGGCATAGCACCCATTGCATTTGAGCATAGGCTGATAGCGGTGCGCGACAATGGAGTCGAGCTTAGCTTGATTTTTGATAATCGGGGTAAAACCATTGAAACTAAGACCAAAAAATTAATTCTAGCTCTTCCTGCCAGCCTCTTGAAGGATGTGGACATGGGCGGGCTAGAACTTTCCCCTGTGAAAAAGCGGGCGATTGCGGAATGGGGTTTTGCCACCAATAGCAAACTCATGCTGGGATTCAACAAGAGAGTTTGGGACAAAGACCCAGGTCACCGTGGCTTTTCTCTCACTCCCGATCAAGGGGTTCAAGAATTTTGGGATACGAGCCTTGGTCAAGCTGGTGATCGCGGTATTGTCACCTGCTATCTGGGCGGCACTGCGGGTGATCGTATTCTTCCTAGCCTGCAGACGCAGTCACTCGACTTCTTGAATAGAGTTTTTCCAGGTATCAAAGCAGCCTTCGACGGCAAAAAAGTTCTTCAGCATTGGCCCAGCCAGGAATTTTCACGCGGTTCCTTTACCTGCAGTCGGCCAGGTCAATACACTTCCATTTACGGTTCTTTTGCCGAAGCCGAACTACAGGGGCGGCTGATCTTTGCCGGTGAACATTGCAGTTCCGAGTGGTCCGGCTACATGAATGGTGCCGTTCAAAGTGGCAAACAGGCTGCAGAGTCGGTCCTAAATCCTATTTAGGCTGGCCAAAGAAGGACCCGGTCCCTTGCGCAATTCGCAGTCTGGACTCGGGATAAAGCATGCAGCAGAGGGGGGAAAGAAGGGGATAGAGGGAGCAACTCCATGGAGCAGAGGAATAGGTCATTCATGATTGCTGTCGGAGAACGGTGTTACCAGATCGCATCGGGGATATAATGCAGGCTTACACCTTGGCAATTGGCTTCTTTGATCCATTCCACCCTAGCCCTGTGCCCATATTTTTTCTTGAATGCATCTGCCTTCACTTGAAATTCCGGATTGGGATTGGCATCGCCAAATCCACAATCTTTATAAATGACAGTCGAAGCTGTGCTTATTCCGTAATCAGACATCATCAATGTCAAGGCTATGGGTCCGATGCTTGAGAGAAACATAAATTTGAGCATGACAGCACTCCTCAATTTTCCATCTGAATTCCTTTTAACCCTTGTGATAGCTCGTAAATAGCAGTGTGGAAATGGTGCAAGCAAGATTTCTTTGCAGCTGAAATTGAGATTTTTCAGCTATTGCAAAACAAAAAGTACCTTTAAGGATGCTTTGTTTTATTCACCAATGAATACAGCCTACGTCATTTATCATTTGCAAAATCGTCGCTCAAAAAAAACACATCAAATCTATGTATTTGCAACCGCAAAACATTCCTTGGCAACTATTCTCCTTCACGAAGAACAGGTAATATTGACCACGAAGCGGATTTATTTGACTTTTCGGCGTAATAAAATTACTAAAGTAAGAAGATAATTCCAATACATCGACACTGCGGGAGCATTTCATGGCTCATCCAATTTGCTTTTTTCTTCAAGAAAAAATCAAAGCCTTCGTCGTTAAGAAAAACGAGAGCGTGAGATGGCTGGCAAAGCAAGTCGGAGTCGATTACACCATCGTCTACAGACTGCAGTGCGGCGAACAAAAGAGCCTTTCGTTTTTCGACGCCAAACGCATCCTCAAATTGCTGGAACCCGACAAGTATATAGAATTCCTCGCTGATTTCTATCCCACAGAAGTTCGTGAATTATCTGAAAGTAAATTGTCGGATCAGCAGACCGATGAGCTTCTCGAAATAATCGATTTTGCGCTTTCAGATATCGACTGCTATCGAGTTTTCGCCTTTGCGACGGAAACACTCGGTGCGACTCGTCAGACTGTTGGGATGGAGTTCGGCCGATTCGGTTCGGATATCCTGGAAGCACTCATTTCAAAAAAGGCCCTGCGCATCGCGGACGATGGCAGAATCGAAAATCTTATCGCTGGTCGGCAGTGGTGGTCGGATGAATTAGTAAAGAACGTGGCTTTGAATAATATTCACTTGATGAGTTCTGCGTGCCCTGGCACTCACATGAGAAACTGGGTCACAGGACTGAATGAAAAGGGTCTTCGTATCTACTACGATGCTCATGCAAAACTTATCGAGAGTCTGGCAATAATCGAAAATGCTGAAGAATTCAAAGGTTCCATCGTTACTGCTTCATCCCTCTTTGTCGGACCCATTCTTGATAAGAAAGTAGAGGCCTGAGCATGAAAAAGGTTTTGCTTTTATCCTGCTTCCTGTCGATGACGGTACACGCCGGCACAGGCGGGGGAACGTCCACACCTCCTGCCCGAGGAGATTTCGCTCAAATTTTCGTTTCGGCCCTCGACGTCGGCTTGGAATCACTAGGGGGAGTGCTGTTGCTTGATATGGACAGTCCCTTGCCTTGGCAATGGACCTTGTCCATAGATAAAGAGTTAAGCTCGGTAGATTTTACTCTGATAAGAACCATAACTCTTCTCAATCTTAAAGGTGAGAGCCGCTCCTACTATGTCGAAGATGGCCAACAGATAAACACATTGAAGCTGACTGACCGTCGGACTGTTTTGAGGAATAGCATCAAACGATAAACAAGTCGCCCAGCCTAAGAACGCGAAAAAGCGGAACCCAGCCTGATCGTCTGGATTCCGCTCTGTACATCTCCAAGAGGCATAGGACGGACACTACTTAGACCTGTTCAATTCCAGCAAGCTGCCACTGATTTTGCCCTGAGGATCGAGCAAAAATCCAGTTTTCATCGAACTTGACGGGAGTACTTGTGCTGCCGTCTTTCAATTCTCCCGTACTTTCGTCCACGGTATAGTCCAAAAGGTTGGCAGTGAAGCGCACGCGAACAAAATCGCGATTCCCTTCCGCCCACGATTCACCGATATCCACCCGTCGGATGGAAATATTTTCCAGACGATTGATACTCCGATTGCGCCTTAGATCTTCCAGGTCCTGCTCCAGAATGCGGGCCGTCTCATAATCCACATAGTCCCTAACGAGACTTAGATCACGACGGGTCCATGCGCCCTGCACTTTGAAAAAGATGTCTTCCGCCGTTTCACTGTCAATCTGGGCAAAACTCTGCGTACTGACGGGAGAAGGGGAACCTTGAGCAAAGTATCCTGCATCCTGACTCGTTTTTTGCATGGGAGCTGAATTTTGAAAATTCATACCCATGGGCATGCTGCCCACTCCAGCTCCGGCAGCAGCCATTGCTGCTGGACGGTTCTGCCGGCTTTTCCAGAAACGGTAGGCAAGAAATGCCAAACCGGCAAACAATATAATTTCTACGAGACCAATGCCGCCGCTTCCAGCACCGCCAATTCCTGCAGCGTTGCCGAGGGAGCTAAACAGCATGCTCCCCAAAATTCCACCAGCCAATCCGCCTGCCAAACCCTTCATGAAGGATCCGCGACCTGCAGGGGGCTGCGCAGTCGGTTGTTGTGGAGCCGGTGAGCGCGGCGCAGGTTGCGACCTTTGGCCTATGGAACGACGGTTGCCCGCGCGTGCTTCGGCATCAGTGGTTAAAGCCAATTCGGTTAGAAAACCCAAGCTAAAAAGCACCAATAGCATTCGAACGACGAGTCCCGTTTTACGCAATAACATGAATCTGTCCTCTCTTGACTCAAAGTGGCGACCGCCAGACCAAAAAATCCTGGCGCATCTGACTCCTTACAAGCTAGCACAGCATTGCGCTATCTCTTTCATAGATAATCTTGAGTGAGTTCTTCGCTTTTAGCGATGTTCCTCTTTTCGATTTTTTCAGCCGACGAGATAGCCCCCATCCACAGCCAAACAGCTGCCCGTCGTGTAGGAAGCGGCGGGCGACACCAGATAAAGAACGGCTCCTGCCATCTCATCAGGTTGCGCCACGCGCTGCATGGGAACATGCGGCATAAGCTGATTGAGAATCGCCTCATTTTTCACCAAGGTCGCTGCGAATTTGGTATCCGTCGCGCCAGGCAGAAGAGCATTGACTCGAATATTCAAGCTTGCACATTCCTTGGCAAAGGCCTTGGTCATCGAAACAATGGCCGCTTTTGTCACCGAATAGATTCCCTGATAAATGCCGGGAACCTCAGCATTGATAGAGGCAACATTGACGATACTCCCGCCACCGTTTTCTTTCATCAAGCGCCCAGCTTCCACGGAAGCAAAAAAGTAACCTCGAATATTTACATCGACCGTTTTCTGAAAGGCCTCGAGGCTGGTCTCCAGAATAGGACCGAAATAGGGATTGGTGGCGGCATTGTTCACCAGAATATCCAGCCGGCCAAACCGCTCGCGAATTTGACTAAACAGGGCTTGGATCGACTCCAATTCGCCGATGTGGCAAGCCATAGCCTCGGCCTTTCCACCCTCTTGTCGAATAAGTTCCACCACCGTTTCACAGGCTTCCTGTCGGCGGCTGGAAACGATCACATGAGCGCCTTGAGCGGCCAAAAGACGAGCGATACTGGCACCAATCCCCCGACTGGATCCTGTCACCAAGGCTATTTTTCCCGATAAATCAAAAGGCTTTTTAAAGTCCATGCTGTTGACCTTAACGATGAGTGATAAGAGATGTGTCAGCTCTTTCAAAATGCGCATAGTCATTGAAAAAGGCGACGAAGAGTTGATGCTCTTTAAATGGCAGACGAGTGATCGAAGCATTGACGATCGCTCCATTCAATCGGAGTATCGCTGCATCCGACAATTCCAAGCAATGCCCCATCAATCCAGAAATAGGACCACCGGAGGTAAAGGCCAGAATATTCTCGCTGGGATCAGCCGTCATGAGGAGGGATTGCACGGCCAACGCACACCGCTGCTTGAACTGCTGCCAGGTTTCCGGATAATCCTCATCCTGAGTGCCCGACATCCAGCGCTGCATCGCCTTTTCAAATTCCTTGTGAAAGGCTCGAGCAGGATCCTTGCTGCTTTTTAGAAAAGTCTGGACCTTGGCCGCATCTTCGAAATCAGGATGCAAGGCTTTCATAATAGCCTGATGATCGAATTCATTCCAACGCTCGTCCGTTTGCAAAGGTGGAGCATTGCTCATCTCTGCAAGACAAAGCCGAGCTGTTTGCTGATGGCGCAGCATGGATCCCTGCAAGGCTCGATGAAAGCGAATGCCTCGTTGCTGAAGAGCTTGTCCTAAAATACGCGCCTGCTCTTGTCCTTGAGAGGAAAGAGCATCATAATCCGTCTGCCCAAAGGAAGCTTGGCCATGGCGAATGAGATAGAGCGAACCCATGGGTTACCTCTTGATGGTTGCCAGGCATAGCTTTTCGAGGTGGGCTACCATCATAAAGAAATGCTCAAACCGTCGATCTTGAGTCTGCCCTGCCGCAAAACGGAAATAGATCTGTTGAGCGATCACCGCAAGACGAAACAGTCCATACACTCGATACCAGGTGAAATCAATTTCAGGCAGAGCCATTTTCTGCAGATAGTAACTCACCAGTTCCTGCCGGGTGAGCATACCCGGAAGATGGGTAGGCTGCCGTCGCATTTTCTGCATCAGCGCATCATCATTCGCTTCGACCCAATAGGCGAGGCTATTGCCTAGATCCAAAAGAGGATCTCCCAAAGTCGCCATCTCCCAATCCAAAACGCCGATTGCTCGCGTCGGTTGCTTGGCATCAAACACAATATTATCGAAGCGATAATCATTATGAATAACACAAGCACGAAGCTGCTTCGGTTGCTGTTCTTTCAACCACTGCATGACGCTGGAAAAATCCGGCACATTCGCAGTTTTTGCCGCGATATAGCGCTGCGACCAGCCTTCCACCTGCCTGCCGATGTAGCCTTCCGGTTTGCCTAAATCTGAAAGCCCTGCCTCTTGATAATCAACCTTATGCAATTCCACCAGCTTGTCGATGAATTCTATACAAAGCTGCCGGTTCTGTTCAGGAGTGAGCAGCAGTTCTGCGGGAAGGTCAGCCCGCGGAATAAAGCCAAGCAATCGTTCCATCACATAGAACGGACAGCCGAGAATCGATTCATCATCGCAAGAAGCGATCATGGTAGGAACGTAGGGATAAACTTTTTTCAGACTCTGCATAACACGAAATTCTCGGCCCATATCATGAGCAGATTTCGCCTTAGTACCAAAAGGCGGACGCCGCAAAACAAAACTTTGCGATTCAAATTCCACCAAATATGTGAGATTGGAAGCGCCACCAGGGAATTGACTGATGCGACAGGTTCCTATCACTTCCGGCAGCTGCTTTTTGATAAAGGCTTCGACGGCACGAGCATCCAATTCTTCGCCGGGACGGACGGCACCCGCCTGGTCGACTATGGTCATGTGTGGGCCCTCTTTTTATCCAAGGACTTCTTGTTCTTTGACACCATTTTACCCATCAGCATAAAATAGAGGGATGGAGAATAACGCTTCAAATACCAGATAGCAGCGAAATTTTTATGCGGAAGGATATAGAATTTACCGGCCTGTACCGATTCAAAAACGATCTTTGCAATATCATCCGCCGAGATTTTGGACTGCGAAAAGAGTTTATTGATGACCGATTTAATATTGGGATTGGGCGACCGAGTATTTTCAGTCAGATTGGTTTGGAAAAATGCTGGACAGACAACACTCAACTGAATACCTGCAGGTTGAAGTTCCGCACGCATCGTTTCCGAAAGAGCTACGACACCAGCTTTAGTCACGTTATAACTATTCATTTCAGGCGAGTGAATCAAACCAGCGATCGAGGCTACGTTGACGATATGTCCATAGCCCTGCTTCTTAAACAGATTGGTGAAAATGCGACAGCCTCGCACCACACCCATCAGATTGATATCAATAACCCAATCCCAATCATCTAAAGACGCTTCATCAATACTGCCATGCGAGCCAACGCCAGCATTATTTATGATGATGTCCAGCCCGCCCCAACGCTTGACAATGGCATTCTTCCATTGCTCCAGGGATTGGTCCTCGCGAACATCGACTCGAGTATAAAAGCAATCGCCACCCAACTTGCGAATGAGCTCGAGTGTTTCCTCGCCTCTTTGATCATGAATATCGGCCAGGGCCACTTTCCAGCCCTGCTTTGCATAAAAAACAGCCATCGCGCGGCCCAGACCACTGGCGGCACCTGTGATTGCTACACGTTTTTCAGGAAATCGAGTCATGCGTGTCCCACCTTAAATAAAATTAAAGCTTCAAACCTTGTTTTTTCAGTTCTAGTTTGGCAATCAGACCGCGATGCACTTCATCGGGACCATCCGCAATACGTAGAATGCGCGCATAAGCAAACAGCGATGCTAAAGGAAAATCATCCGATAATCCCGCGCCACCATGAATTTGAATCGCTTGATCGATGACATCCTGGGCCACTTGAGGCGCCACCACTTTGATCTGTGAGATTTCGCTCATCGCGCCACTGACGCCGACGGTATCCATCAGCCAGGCTGCTTTCAAAGTTAAGAGCCGAGCCATATCAATGCGAATGCGGGCGTTGGCGATAATATCGCGATTGCCACCTAAATCCATGAGAGCTTTGCCAAATGCCACGCGTTCTTGCGCCCTCTGACAAAGCAGCCTTAGGGCTCGCTCCGCAGCACCCAAAGCTCGCATGCAGTGATGAATCCGGCCCGGACCGAGTCGACCCTGAGCGATTTCAAAACCCCGACCAGGACCGGCGATAATAGAATCCAAAGGCAATCGCACATCGGTAAAAGTCACTTCACCATGGCCGAAGGGTGCATCATAGGCTTGAAATACGGGCAGCATGCGTTCAATTTTCACGCCTTTGGCATCCATAGGCACAAGAACCATGGAGTGACGCTGATGGCGAGGTGCATCAGGATCAGACACACCCATGAAAATTCCCACTTTGCATTGGGGATGTCCCACGCCGGAGCTCCACCACTTCCGGCCATTTAAAACAACTTCCGATCCTTCTACGCGACAGCTGGCTTGCATGTTGGTGGCATCAGATGAGGCCACGGCTGGTTCGGTCATAAAAAAGACCGAGCGAATCTTGCCCTCGAGGAGAGGAATCAGCCAGAGATCTTTCTGCTTTTCACTGCCGTATTTGACCAACACTTCCATGTTGCCCGTATCCGGCGCGTTGCAATTGAAAATTTCCGGAGCCACTGGCGAGTGGCCCATAATCTCTGCGAGCGGCGCATAGTCGGTATTGGAGAGGCCGGCTCCTTGATGATCAGGCAAAAATAGATTCCACAGCCCTTCAGACCGGGCTTGAGCTTTCCAGCTTTCCATAATGGCTGGCACTTGCCATGCTCGCCAATCGGAACCAGCTTCACCCAATTGCTGAAAGTAGAGAGACTCGTTGGGTAAAACATGCTGCGTGAGAAATTTTTGGACTTTTTGACTCAATTCCTGAGCAGTTTTAGACGGGGCAAAATCCATAGCTCATTCCTTCGGCACTTTAAGTTGAGGCAGCCTAGCAGTCTCGAAGGATTTAGCAAATTAAAAAGGGGCGGAGTCTTACGACCCCACCCTGGCTTAGGACTGGATGATTCTTAGGCAACTGGCATTAGTTCAGGCGGATCTGGACTGGTATAACAGCCAAAGTCAAATCCGGTGAAGCCACGCGAATGGATCCGCGCACTTCATAGGATGGATCTTTCTGGAAAATATCCGATTGGAAAAAGGCATCGTCCTTATTCATGCTATAGGCCACGTTCCAGAATTTCTCGCTTCCCTGTTGGTTGGCTTGCAAAGTCCCGACCGCACCCTTGCTAAAGACCAGAGATTCCGTCATCAAGAACAGAGTTTTGTCGTTGAAAACTTTATAACCATCAACAACAAACTTATAGGCCTTATCAACTTTAGGAGTAAAGCTGGCCGCCTCTTCATCCGTTGCTCCACCACTACTGGCAACTGCCGCGCAGGCTTCGCCGGTCAAGGAACACTCTTGAATTTCAAGATCGATGTCTGATTCTTTCGCTCCACTCGTAGTCACGTTTACCGTTTTCACGAGAGACGGATAGATGCGCAGCAAGTCGCCAGCTCGGTTCGGCACTTCCAATCGTTGATCCTGCTTCACTTCGGGATTTGAAGATTGTGATGCCTGATCGAGAACATAGCTTGAACGGGCCGCACTCACCGCATAAGGGGTAGAACTCTCCTTAATTTCGATATTGATGGAACCACTCATCGCGTCCATGCCGCCCTTAACTTCCTTAGACTGGGAAGCTGCTTTCGCATAGTCCACGCGCAGCTGATAGCTACTTCTTGGGTAACGCGATTGACCGAGAACATGCATATCCCAGAGACCTGGTTTGGGAGCCACAATTTCAGCCGTGAAACTGGACCTCTGATCTTCATCAGCACCAATCGAATAGCCCGCTCCGGTACAATTATAGGCGACAGCTGCATTAAACTCTGGTGGCTGCACAGTATTATCGGCTGCATAGACACTTAGCGAAACACCGGAACAGTTTTGAGGCTGACCGGAGTTATCGACACCGGCTTTGCCAACACTCAGGCTAACGCGCAAACTGCTCACATCAGCAGGTACCTCGATATAGTTTCGGCTGACACCCAAAGCTTTCACTTGAGCCTGCGTAACGGAATAGGCTTTGCCTGCTGTCAGAGTTTCATGCGGCAAAGACAGGTAAACGGGAATGATAAAGGCTGGGACGGGTTCAGTTTTGCTGCCGTCGGCGGCCTGGCGATAGGCACGAATCAAGGCGCCATGATCACCTTTGGGCAGACGAGCCAGTTGCTCACGATCGATACAAACGAAGACCGTACTTTCCTGTGCTCCGCTGACCCCAGCTCCGCCTTGGGCATCCAAGGCCCCCTGACCCACCAAAGTCAGCAGATTGCCACCATTCAAAGTCTCACAGCGATTGCCATTATCGGGATTCGATCCGGCTAAGGTATTCACTTTGAGCCAATCGATATTCGAGCCGTGAATTTCCACCTTGAGTTTAAAGAATTCACCACTGGATACCAATTTCGCGAAGGCATCGCCCTGCTCTTCTGGAGTTTGCATGCCTTCAGCAACCAACGGCAGGCGACGAGCGACGCCAACCGAGTAGAGTGCTCTTGAAGCTTTCGCATCGATCCAGAGGCCGGCGCCGTAAGAAGTAATGCCACCAGCTTCGGCGGGCTTACCATCATAGACTTTGCCATAGCGGCTGGTCATGACCGATCTTACTTCGTAGACGGGTTGAATGTCTTTGCCTTGCAGGTTGATTCCTGTCGACACCTTCTGCGCACTCAGTTTTTTCAATGCATATTGGCGTCCTCATGGGCCGCTTCCTGAATGATCGAGCAAGCCTTGCTCACTTCATGAATGGCGACATTTTCACCGGCCGTGATATTGATCAGAATACCCGTTGCGCCTTCGATGCTGACATCCTCGAGCAAGGGAGAATTGATGGCTTTGCGGGCGGCTTCTTCGGCACGATCCGGACCTTCAGCTGTGCCGATCCCCATAAGAGCAAGGCCCATGCAGGACATCACAGTTTTTACATCGGCGAAATCAACATTCACCTGGCCAGGAATATTGATGATATCAGAGATGCCCTTGACGGCATTGACTAGCACATTGTCAGCCATGCGGAAGGCATCGATCATGCTCAGGTCAGGGCTGGTGATTTCTAAGAGTCGTTGGTTGGGAATCGTAATAAGCGTATCAACGCTTTCTTCCAGGCGTTTGATGCCTTCTTCCGCGTACTTCATGCGGCGTTTGCCCTCGAAGGCAAAAGGCTTGGTGACAACCGCGACGGTAAGCGCACCCATTTCTCGCGCAATTTGCGCAGCTATAGCAGCTCCGCCGGTCCCTGTGCCCCCGCCCATACCAGCGGTGATGAAGACCATATGCGCTCCAGCCAAAGCCTCCGTTATTGCGTGGCGATCTTCGAGCATGGCATCGCGGCCAATATCGGGGTCGGCACCGGCACCAAGTCCACGAGTTAATTCTTTGCCGATTTGAATTTTTCTTTCGGCTAGGGAAAATCGTAGGGACTGCACATCGGTGTTAGCCGCAATGAAGTGAACCCCTTCGATATTGGTCCTGATCATCGTGTTGATTGCGTTGCCGCCACCACCGCCGATGCCAATGACTTTGATATTCGCGGTAGGAGGCACAAAATTATCCGAGTCAAGAGGCATGAATACTCCTTCACGACAAACACCGTGGCAGTGATCTTGATGTTTTTGATTGGACTATAGAAAATTATAAGGACGAAGGCATCAGACTGTCAAATTTTTGGCTAAGTATAAGATTAAGAGAGCTCGCGAATCCAGTTGACGAACTGATCCAGGTAACGGCGAGACCAGGATCCTTCCAGATGCTGAGCACTCACACGGCGTCCGAGTTCCAGATTAAGCAGGCCAAGCGCTGTGGCATGGCGGGTGGTCCTAAAGCCCAGTCCCACCTGCTCCACTTGCAGCTGAGGAGGGCTGACTTTGACCTGTATTTTGAATCGATCTGCAAGAAATCGATCGATTCCAATTACTTGCGATCCGCCACCGGTAAGAAGGATCCCGGCACCGAGTTGACCTCGAAAATCTTTCAGCTCATCAGCAAGGTGTGCACCCAGTTCATGGATGCGCGAACCGAGTACGATGAATACTTTTTTCGCCATAGGGTCGAGCTGATGACGCAACTCTTTGGCCGTTGCATAGTAGGAAAGACCATGCTGATGCTTGAGCCTTTCTGCTTCGTCGAGACTGACGTTCAGACCCATCGCCAAATCACGGGTCATCATGGAACCTGCGATATTGATGGTAAATGCTTTCACAGGCTTGCCATTCTGAAATATAATGCCATCACTCGTCCCGCCACCGATATCCGCAATAGCCAGACCAAGATTTTTGGATTCATCGGCTACACTTACTGATGCCGAAGCAAAAGGTTCTGAGAAAAGCCTTTGGACTTCGAGACCATTGGCATTACAAACGCGAATGAGGTCACGGAGATAATCCTTATCAGCATCGATGGCAAAGTAGCGAGCACTCAGTTGAGAGGCAGTAAATCCTAAGGGATTGGCGGTTTCCTCGCGGGAATCGATGCGATAGGCGATGGGAACACAATGCAAAAGTTCACGAAAAGGTGTCTCCGCTTTCGCTTCTGTCTCTTCCAGAAGTCGCTTGAGATGCCGCGTCTGACAAGCCTGATGTGGAATATCCAGACTCTGCTGGACGACCGTGCTGCGCAGATGACTTCCGGCCACACCGACGATGACTTTACTTATCAGAACATTCAGTTGCTTTTCAGCTTTTTCAATGAGCTCTCGGAGGCAGCGCTCGGCTTTAGAAAAATCGGACACCATTCCCCTGTGCATGCCGTCCGCCGGAACTTCAATAAGCTCCAGACGTGGTTCGGCCGATCCCCAGGAAAGAGCAGCGATACAAAATTTTGTCGTCCCGAGATCGAGGGCAAAAAGATGCTTGGATTGCACGATATTTCCTAATGTCTAGAGTACACTCTCTTTGACGAAGGCTTTGCCTTTATAGTCGAGTTCGATCGTAGCAGAAGAAAGTCCACGTTCTTTCAAACTTATGATGATCTTCTCTAGCTTCATGTATTTGTGAGTATAAGGCCTAAAGCCAAGGGTGACTCGGTAGTTGGAGTCTTCAAGATCACCACTGAGACCACGAAAGTCATCATAAACAAGAGTGCGATATTTAATATTGTACTTGCTTCCTTCGTGAATGGCGAGAAGGCTTTCCTCGATTATCTTTTGATTGCCAGCACTGACAATGAAGGTGCCATTAGCCGTTCTATCCAGTGAGTTCTTGCGACTCAATCCCTTGAGAACAGGTAAAGACGAGGCCATCCCTTCGACAGCTTCACCGAAGATAATGCCATCATCCGTCGCATATCGCCGACGATCGAGTTCGACTATCATCGCTGCAGCAAACGCTTCAGCGCCGACAGTAATGCGCTGCGGGCTAGTGCGAATGAGAGTAATGGCGCGCAGTCCCATCGATTGATGAAGTTTTTCGGCAAAGGCTGGTAATGTTTCATCATCGATACTAGCAAGTTGCTGATAGGCAGCACGAATAGGGGCATCATCTTCCACACCAATGCTACTCAGCACCTGTAACTCTGGCCTTTCATCACTTCGAGCGAAAGGCAGCCCAAAAGAATGCAAGCGTGGCTTCAGCCATTGGCTGAGAGCAACCCCACCTGCAATGACCAGGATCGGTGGCAATAGTTTTTTGAAAATATGGAGGAGGCGATGACGTCGCTTGGGTTTTTGGCTTTCAAGAAGTCCTTTCTTGCGTCGTCTTTTGCTCATGAAGAGCATCCTTCCATTGCTGACTCAACTGAGAAACGTCGCCGGCACCCAAAGTGATGAGGACTGTCGGTCGACGCGGACTTTGTAGCATTGCACTCAAAACTTCCGTGCTATAGGGCTGCGCTTTCACGCTGCTGGCGCGACTCAAAGCTTCGGCCAGGACAGAGGGTGAGAAATCTCTGTCGGTCGTTTCTCCAGCGGAATAGACCGGCATGATCAGAACTTCGTCTGCAGCAGCAAAAGAGCCCATGAGTTCATTATACATAGTTTCCAGTCGTGAGTATCGGTGCGGCTGAAAGATCACGATCAGCCGATCCTGGGGAAAAGCCTCCCTTGCACCTTCGATACAGGACTGAATTTTTCCAGGATTGTGTGCATAGTCATCAAATATTTTAACGCCATCAACTTCTGCAACCAGCGAGAAGCGTCGCTTCACACCTGGAAACTGTGACAGCGCATGTGCGGCCTTTGGCAAATCAAGTTCTAGAGCTTTCGCTACGGCGAGGCAACAGAGGATGTTTTGCAAGCTATGCCGGCCCACGACAGGCGCCGAGCCCTTTATCAAAATTTTATCAACCACGGCCTCATAGGATGCTAGGCGGCCCTTACTCTTGAAATTCAAGCCCCGAACTTCTGAACCGATTCGAGTGCCAAAGGTCAATCTTTGACCTTCAAAGTTCTGCGCAACTTCACGCGCTGCATTGTTATCCCAACCGAAAATAGCCCAGCCATCTGTATGGGTTTTACCGACGAAATTCAAAAAAGCCCGCTTGAGTCCCTCTAGGTCCTGATAGTAGTCCAAATGATCAAGATCGATATTGGTAACGATGCTGAGGAAAGGGTCATAGCGTAGAAAACTACCGTCCGACTCATCGCATTCCGCGACAAACCAGGATCCTTTGCCAGTCATTGAATAGCGATTGGTCCCAACCAACTCGCCACCAATGGCTGCCGTAGGATCGAGGCCCATCTCGCGGAGCATAAAGGCGACCATGGCGGTGGTCGAGGTTTTGCCGTGTGTGCCGCTGATACAAATCGCTTTGGATTCGCGCATCAGTTCGTGCAAAAAATCCGAACGATGCAGTATAGGAAGGCCCAATCTTTGAGCCTCAGCCATTTCCGGGTTATCGTTCTTGATCGCGGTCGAGGCGACAATCCTCACCGGCTGAGTGGGAATGGCTGCACGGCTATGGCCAATCGTGATGCGCGCGCCAAGGCTGAGAAGTTGGTCGGTGCTGGCTGTTTGGCTCTGATCTGAACCGGTGACCTGATAGCCCTTGGCTAACGCAATTTCAGCTAACGGGCGCATGCCCGTTCCACCGATCCCAATGAAATGAACGAGCCTGTCGGAGTCGAGCTGCTTCATATGATTAACTCAGTTGCATGACATGAGGTGATTGCAGGCAGTCCCTACCGCCCATGATTGTCGCCAAGTTGAGCGAGACAAAGGGACTTTCAGCCTGGACGCAGATCCCGCTGACCGGGAGCATTGCTTGGACTGGGAGACACCTTGGCGAGCCGGGCGAGGATTCCCACCATAAGCAAGAAACTTAAGAGAGAACTCGATCCATAGCTAACGAAGGGCAGAGGCATTCCCTTCGTTGGCAACAAACCCATTGCGACTCCCATATTTACGATAGCCTGGATGGAAATTAAAGAACTTAGTCCCATAGCGAGGAATTTTCGGTAGGTCTCATTTTGCATGGTCGTGATGCGTAGCCCAAGCCAGGCAATGTACCCAAAGCAGCAGACGACCAGAAAAACCCCGAGTAAACCCGTTTCTTCGCCAATAACGGACAGAATGAAATCCGTGTGGGCCTCGGGCAGAAAGAAGAGTTTCTGGCGAGATTCCCCGAGTCCTACGCCGAGCAACCCACCGTTATGGAAACCCAGATAACTTTGCACAATTTGAAAACCACCCGTCCGTATGGATTCCCAGGGGTCGAGGAAGCTGGTGATTCGGGCCAGCCGATAGGGTGCATGAAGGATCGCCGCTACCACTCCGACTAGACCGAGGCAGAAGGCACTCAAGATATAGCGATAGGAAAGACCGGCGACAAAAAGCATGAGACAGGTAATCGCTACATAGACCACCGTGGATCCAAAATCCGGTTGCAGCATGAGGAGCAATACAAAAGCTGATAGAACACCCAGATTGGGCAGGATGGCGAGCGGTCGCTTATCGATCCGAGCCGCGGGACGACTGAGATTGCGAGCGAGAAAGAGAATCATAGCAACCTTGCCTAACTCGGCCGGTTGAACGCTCAACCAAGCGATGCGAATCCACCGTGAGGCGCCGTTGGCTTTATACTGAATTCCCGGAACGAGTGTGAGAAGGAGGCAGAAGGCAGCAACTGCAACAAGCGGCAGAGTCAATTTTTCAATCCAGCGTACAGAAATAGTTTGCAAAAGGATGACACCGAGAAATCCAAGTGCAGCAAGGATGAATTGCTTACGGACAAAGAACAGTGTGTCGTGAAATTTAATTTCAGCAGGGATGCTGGAGGACGTATAGATCGCCAGTAGCCCCAAAGCTGTGAGCAGCAGGACCGTGAAGAGCAGGGCATTGCGATAGAACCGACCTTCGGCTGGAGAAGGTGCTTCCATGGGGATCTCCTCTTGTCACGGAACATTGCTTCTATTGTTTCCCGCGCATGGCTTATTTGTCCAGGAGAGCTGCCATTGTTTGATCGAAAAAAGCCCCTCTCTCTTCAAAATTTTTGAATTCGTCAAAACTCGAACAGGCCGGAGAAAAGACAATGGGTCCAGTATCTTGCCGAAAGATATCGCCCAGCGAAGCCAGTGCCGATTTCAGAGTGGGAAAAACAACTGGATTCAAGTCCTTAAGATCATTTACTATTCTTGGTCCAGCCGCACCGAAGGCAATCAGCTTGAGAATGCGGTCCCGATGGGCCGCAATCGGTGTGAACGATTCCCCTTTTGGGTAGCCGCCCAGCAAAACAATCGCCGGAGCTTGCAAACTTTGTAATGCAAGCAAGGTGGATTCCACATTGGTTGATTTGCTGTCGTTAAAAACCGGATGACCGAGGGCAAAACCAATCTTTTGAAAGCGATAGGGCAGCCATGGGAAACTCGCAACAGCTTCCATCAGGGTGTCCCAATTTGCCGGCACAAGGCTACGCACGGCTAAAGCAGCAGCGACAATATTGAGTTGATTGTGAAAACTCAGTTCCGCAGGCAAGTGAGCCGGTTCCGTGAATCCATCGCCGGTCACAAGGCCCTTGCGAGTATCGATGTGGACGACGCGCGAGGGAGCAAATGCCCGGTAGGCTGTTTCCTGATCGACGATGATCTGAATGACCGGTGCCAGAGGAAGTTCCGCGCCGTAATCCTTCGCAATGGCCAGGATACGCCGTGGCATGATGAGAGCGCCATTGCTGGTGGTGGCCAGCATTAGCTTCCATTTGGCTGCAAAATAGTTTTCCATGCTCCCATGTCTTTCCAGGTGATCTGAAGAAAAAGACATGAAAAGACTGCAATGATTAGCAATAGGCTTGGAAAAATCGAGTTGATAGGACGAGAGTTCCAGAACCAAAGTCTCAGGAATATTGTTTTCCGCGAGAAGCAGGCTGGGCGGTACCCCGATGTTGCCACTGGCTTCCGCTCGTTGGCCCAATTTCTGTAGCATATGGGCGATCATAGTCGTGGTTGTCGACTTGCCATTGGTTCCTGTGACACCGATAACCGAACCTTGAAAATGTTCCAAAGCCAGATCGATTTCACTCAGAATCGGTAAACCCTTTTGTCGAGCGCTCCTCAGAATTGGGATGTCCGGTGAAAGACCGGGACTGACCACGATGCGATCCATGCCTTGGAGCAATTCCGAAGTTTGTGGACCGATGCGAAGTTCAATACCAGCTGCGCGGATCTGCTTGGTGAGCTCGGGATATTTTTCGTCGATATCAGATACCAGAGGCTTTTCACCCTGGCTCTGCAGAAGCTTAGCAGCCCCTAGCGCCGATCGACCAGCGCCGATAATCAAAGTTTTCGGCATAGGAAATCTCTTAAAAGGGCGATTTTATCAGCGGAGTTTCAGGCTCATGAGGCCGATAATCGCAAGGATGATGGAAATAATCCAGAATCGAACGATGACGCGCGGCTCAGGCCAACCTTTCAGTTCGAAATGATGATGTATGGGTGCCATACGGAAGACTCGTTTCCCGCGGAGTTTAAAGGAAGCAACTTGGGTGATGACTGAAAGAGCTTCAATCACAAAGATACCGCCGACAATCACGAGCAGTATTTCGTTTTTAGTGAAAACAGCGACGGCGCCCAGCGCTCCACCGAGGGGGAGAGAGCCGACATCACCCATGAAAACCTGGGCAGGGTAAGTGTTGTACCAAAGGAAACCCATACCCGCACCAATGAGACAGGCGCAAAAAATCGCCATCTCACCGGTGTCCTTGAGATAGTGCAGCTGCAGATACTCCGAGAATTTAATATTGCCGCCCACATAGGCGAGGACGGCAAAGCAACCCGCCGTCGTCATCACAGGGCCGATAGCGAGCCCGTCCAGGCCGTCGGTCAGGTTCACTGCATTACTTGAACCCACAATGACGAAGACCGCAAAAGGTACATAAAACCAGCCCAGATCGATAACCCATTCTTTGAAGAAAGGAAAATGCAGTTGTCCATTTTTGTAGATCATAAAGTAGGCAACACAGACGACAGTGGCTACGATGAATTGACCGAGGAGTTTTTTTCGGCTGGCGAGTCCTTTGCTGTTCTTCTTCGAGACTTTTAAATAGTCATCTAAAAATCCAATGAAGCCATAGGCCATCGTCACGATGCAAAGAAACCAAAGATGGGGGTTCAGCCAGTCCATCCATAGCAAGCTTGGAATGAGCGTCGCCGCGAGAATCAGACCCCCACCCATAGTCGGCGTACCGGCTTTAGAAAAATGCGACTGCGGACCATCAGTCCGAACCTGCTGGCCGATTTGCTTTGTTTTCAATTTGCGGATAAACCAAGGCGAAAACACAAAACTAATCACCAGCGCCGTGAGCAATGCAGCCATGGCACGAAAGGTGATATACCGGGTCACGTTAAAAACACTGAAACTTTCAGCCAGGTTGTGAAAGAGATGATAGAGCAAGGGGGTTGTCCTATAGAGTGATAAGGGAATCGATGATTTTACTTAATCTTAGACCATTCGACGCTTTAACGTAAAGCAGCTCAGCATCTGGCCAAAAAGCAGGTAAATGAGTCAGCAGCTGATCGACGTCCT
>JBGSRE010000067.1:0-1887 GCA_041737755.1 Oligoflexus sp. | reverse complement strand
TAAAGTGCTTAAAATTCGCGTTCTATCCCGAGACGAAGTCCACTTTCTTTGAAAACGCCAGTGACGGAACCTGCTGACTGGCGGGTATCATAGCGGTAAAGACTGAAGAAAGGGCGAATCGACCAGACGGTCCATGGTAGGCTCTGCTGCAGATCAAGCTCCCGACTGCTGCTCTTCAGTAAGAGAAAGTTAAGGCTGGCCCTAAACTCGTAGCTATGCAAACTCAATTTTAAACCGCCGTCGGTAAACTTCTGATCATCCTCTTGCAAGGGTATCTGGATCAGGCTCAAAACCGGGCCCAGATTGAACGACCATTCGGTCCAGCGATTGTTGGTATTGAGCAGATCTAAACCAAGACCCAGGTGAGCGCGAATCCGTTTTTGCTCCAATGCTGGTGGCTCGCTACCGCCTTCTTCGTAGATCGTTTGGGTTGCATGCAAATCAACTGCGCCGGAAAAAGAAAGATTGGGAGCGAGAAAATATTGAGCTGCTAAGCCATTGCCTAGGCCTTGGCTCGGATCAGCAGCGAAGCGATCTTTTTTGTCGATGCTAAAGGATTCACGCAGCAAGCGAATCCAGCCTTTCAGCACATGCCGACGCTCTAGCGGTCCCAGTTCTCGCGGCTGGATACGCGCCAGAAACAAGTCCATAGGACCCTCATCGCCGGCCAGCAGCTCTGCATCATCGGGTTCATACCCCACCTGATCATCGTCAGGAGCTGAGGGATCCAGAATCATCTCGCGGGCCGGTTCTGCGCGGCTAAGGGCTTGTCCCCGAGCAGGAGAAAGAGGATAGGACACCCAACGAAATTGCAAAGATTTCAGGGCCGTCGTTGCTCCTGCTTCATCCAACGATCGCAGGCGAATCAGCCAGGGAGCTCCGATGCGATCCAAACGGACCGCCCGACTGCGGGTTTCCGCTCGAAGAGTTTTACTCGTATCACGGCTGAGCCAAATGCGGACACGGCTGTTGCTATCTGCAGTCACCCATTCCAATCGCGGCATCTTTGCTGGATCGGAAGGCTTCACCAGGACAAAGATCGCTTCACGCCAAATAACTTTCCCCTGCCTAAGGATACGCACATAGTAGACAGCGGTTTCATCGAACGTGACCCGATACTGCCGGCGCCCATCCAACGGAATCGTCACGATGCTTGTTTCAAAACTGGAATCACGGGCGATGTCCAATTGCCCTGGCCCGGTTCCCAAGCTGCCCAAATCCAAAGGCAACTCGACCGCCGAAAGCGTCGGCGCTAGGCCGAGGAACATAAAAATGATGAGGAAGTAGAACCTCGCGACCATAGCCTAGTTGCCTCTTGCGTGAACCCGCTTTGTCTCAATCTGGTTTCGGCATATTCTACTTTGGGTTGAGGATCTTGCCGCAAGACTTTTTACCAGCTAAGATCAGGCCTGATAAAGGCCCCCAGGAAAAGGACATTGGTGGAATGAAATCAATCGGCATTTATTATCGTGTTTCCACTGACAAACAGGACTTGGAAAGCCAAAAACATGTCGTCGAAGAATGGCTGGCGCGACTGGAGCCTGCCAAACAACCCAAACGCACCCTGATCTTCGAGGACGAAGGTCTGAGTGGAACGGATAGCACACGCCCGGGTTATTTGGCTCTCTTGGCGGCGGCACAGGCCCAAAAAATAGACACCATCGTCGTCTATCGCCTGGATCGATTCAGTCGTAATGCTACGGAAGCAATTCGTACACTCCTCGCTCTCGATGAAGTGGGCGTCGGGTTTATCTCCGTGACCCAACCCGTTTTGAATCTCGGCCATGAAAATCCATTTCGCCGAACGATGCTAGCCGCCTTTGCTGAAATTGCGGAAATTGAACGACAGACGATCGTGACTCGTGTGAAAGCTGGATTGGAAGCAGC
>JBGSRE010000063.1:0-4301 GCA_041737755.1 Oligoflexus sp. | reverse complement strand
TGAACGCCCTGGTCGAGGATCAATATATTCGTTTGCAGCGTTATACCACCGGCACAGACCTGCGAGTCGGTATCTACAATGGCGCTTTCAATAGCCTTCTGGCCCAGCAAACTAAAGATATCACGGGTCGCATCGTCGCCGATAAAATTAAGCTGGGTTTGAGTGAAGCAGAAGCCATGAAGGAAATCGGATCTCTCACTGTCGACCCGCAGATCCCTGCTACTATCCCGCATATTCTCTTAACCAACTACAAAATGCTCGAATACATGCTGCTGCGTCCTGAAGACCATCCCATATTCAAAGACGCCGATATCCAGTATCTGGTGCTAGACGAAGCCCACACCTATACGGGTACACTCGGCCTGGAACTTTCATGCCTCTTAGCCAGACTTCGTGTTCACTTAGGTGAGGGTGGCGACAACTATTTGCCTATCGCTACCTCGGCTACATTGATGCAACAAGAACCAGGGACCCAAGAGAAAGTTACCGATGTCAATCCACAAGAAATGATGCGGGACTTCTTTACTCAACTTTTTGGCAAGAAATTTCATGACCAAGGCTGGTTGATTGAAGATGAATTTGTCGCTCCCCCACAGTTTGATCCGGGAGTTATCAAACCATTCCTGTCTGCTGATCTCGACGCTGTTCGAAGGGCGCTCGCCCGACCCGTGTTTTCGGAATGCTTACGCGAATTAGCGGGTCTCTATATCCACGTGCGGCTCGACGCCCTTCAAGAGGGGCAAAATTTTCGCACCGTTCAAGACCATTGGGCGAAAAAGTTAGCGGCGCCTTTGACAACTGTGAGCCAACATCTCCCGGCACTTTTGCTACGTGATTCCGATGTCGATCCAATTGATAAAGTGGTCCGCTGGGATCGAGCCAAACAGCGCTTTACCGATCGACTTAAGGCTGATCCCTTGCATCTTGAAGCCCTGCTAATCCTCTGTGCCCAGGCCTATGAGGAGCCCCATCAACCTTTGCTCGGACTGCGAGTTCATGTCTTCGGCAAGTCCGAACCACGAACATTCTGGACTCTCGACGAAGATATCAATAAGCGCCTCGTAGTCGATGAGCAAGGATTGGAAAAACTCGGTCGTCCAGCTGCGGATTTCATAAGTTGCCGAAAATGCGGCCACATGGCCTGGGCTGCCTTAGCAGTTCCCAGTGGTCAGGCTGGTTCACATGAAATCACACTTAAGCGGGTTCCGACTTTCTATGAGGATACCAAACTTGAGGGCGGTGCCGAATTTGTGGTTTTGCATGCTTCGGATGATATCAATGAAGATGTCGTCAGCCGCAAAGGTTGGTCAGTCCAAAACAGTGAAGTTAAGGTTCAAGGCAACGAAGTTCGAGTCAACTGGATCCAAAGACGAGCCAGACAGAGGGTCGGTTTAGATGGCAATGATTGGACGACCTATGTTCGCATTGTCAGAGAAAATAGCGAAGACAAAGATATTCGCGATGATTGGAGTTGTCCAGCTTGCGGAGCGACTTCAAGTGAAGACCGACGCCCCGTTCTCCTGACACCTCGTGGCAGTGGGGCGACCGACTTGAGTGTCTATGGAGCAGCGGTCATGAGCGCTTTGGAAATTCCGGAGGAGCGCCGCTTGCTGTTTTTTTGCGACAACCGACAAGAAACTTCGTTTCTCGCTGGATTTTTATCGGATCGTCATCGTCGCTTCAACCTTCGGCGAGCGATAGCTAGCTTTTTTGACTCTGCGCAACAATCGGGGATGGCGCAGTCCTGGCCCTTGATTTGTGAAGTTGATCCGAATCGGCAACCGAAGGGCCATCGCTTTGATTTGGCTGCACGTATATTGCTCTCGGTTAAACATGGAAAGTTTTGGGGACGGGATAGCTTACCCAATGAAGAGCTTATTACCCGCCGCGATCTGGTTGACCTCATCCCTCGCGACGTGTTGGAAGTGGACTGGCTGGACCTTAAAGACCGAGACAAAGAGGCGATTCATGGCTACAAGAATTGGCTTCTTGATAATCGTAGTATCGAAGGCGCTGGACGGGAGACGGATGTGGTCACTGTTCAAGAAAAGGTCGAACTCTTTCACACTGATCACGGTCGTTGGATCCTGGAAACATTGACGGAAGTAATTTTGGTGGAGGTTTCAACCCTCTTCGCTCGCGAGGGGAGTCTGCAGAATGTGGGATTGGCGACCTGGGGACTTAAGGGCTTACATCCCTCGCTGTTCGAAGCGACCGCCAAGAAATATCCTGACTGGAAATTAAGCAGCCAGGGCCTGTTTCTCATCAGCCACTGGCTGCTTATGCGCCTATCAGAACAGGGACTATGGGAACAACTCAGCGATAGTACACGGCGTCATGCAGCAGGCCATAGGGCGCGAACCCATGTACCGAATCTCAAGGATATCATCAGTAAGGGCCTCGACAATGACAAGCCCCTAACAAAATGTTCCCGTATTGGTCGGCTGATTGCCGAATTGTCTGGCTCAGAGACTGCTGACGCTGCTTTAGAAATTTGGGCAAAGAGCACCACCTGGTTGGAATTGCTTAAATTTAGCCCTCTTGAGCGCTTCGTCCTTATTGCGCAAAGTGGTACGCCCAAAATCAAAAGCGAGCCCATCGCAATTTATGGAAAGGCCAGACAGTTCAAAGGGAATAATTCTGCACTCATTATAGCCGTTGATCCCACTGTTGATCTCAAGGGCCTACCGACCGGCAAGAAAAATGATTTTTGGACGCCCATTACCTTGGAAACCCATGGGTATTATCGTGAACTTTATTTGCGAAGCTTTGAGGAAGAGTCTCGGCTTATCCGCGCTCTTGAACATAACGGTATGCTTGGATCCAATCGAGCTTCGGAAGTTCTGCAGGAGTTCAGCTCGGCCAGTCAGCGTGGAGCGGTGAATACTCTGGTAGCTTCGCCAACGCTGGAAATGGGTGTTGATTTGCCAGATTTGCCGGTCGTCATTCATCGCTCGGTCCCACCGGATCCAAGTAATTACGCACAGCGTGCTGGGCGAGCTGGTCGTGGGCCAAAAAGGGCGTTTGTTATCACTCATTGTGGTATGGGAAGCCATGATCTAAGCTTTTACGAAAGCCCTGAAAAAATGGTCTCCGGTGAGATCTTGCCGCCAGGACTGCCACGCGAAAATGCAGCTATTTTGAAGCGTCATGTTCAGGGGCTCGTGTTAGGGCTGTTGGCTATTGAACGAAATGATCTCGGAGCAAATTTCAGTTTCAAATGGTGGGGGGAGTTGGCTGATCTCCGCGCCCTTCGTGAACGATACCGAAGTTTTGAACCCGAATTGAGCGGGGAAGACCGGGAGCCATTGGATTGGCAATCGGTCCTGGAGCAGAGGCAAAGTTGGATTCAGACTCAGACACGGGCCTTCATGGATCGATTGGGTCAGGGACTCTGGAGTGGTCTGCCGGCGGATCGAATTGAAAGGCTGGAGCGTGAAGTTGTTCAAACAGCCCATCCAGTCGAATGGAAGAAAAACTTTGGCTACCAGCTAGAGCGGTATCGATCGCGGGCCGAGCAGTATCTTTTGGACCTGGAAGAAACCCGGCAAAGAATCGCCAAAGCAAGCGTTAAAGACCAAACAGCTTTACTGAAACAACAGCATCGGGCCATGAGCCTCGCGCGTCTTTATCTAACGCAGAATCAAGACAATTATCCTTTGAGTTATTTGGGAGCTAACGGCTTTTTGCCGAACTTCGATTTCCCAGGTCGTTCGGTACGATTTGTCGGTGTGCAAAGCTCTTCGAAATCAAAGTCGTCGAAGTCCGACTTTAAAAAGCGGGAGGATCAGTATCTCCGCTTCTCTCGTGGAGCAGACGTCGCCTTGCGTGAATTTGCTCCTGAACAGGTGATCTATGGGCAAGGATTCAAATACAAAGTGGATCGATATATCGCTGATGGCGAAAGCGACAAAGACGGTCGCGCCTATGGGATTTGTAAGAATGGCTGTGCTGAGCTTTCTGAGCCAGACGCCACTTACTGCCGGAATTGTCAGGGTGAACTCCTGATGAGCGAAGATGGGCGTGAAAAGCCCAGACTTATTGAGATTCAGGAGGTCCAAGGCCATCAGGAATCGGTAATTTCTGACAAGGAAAGCAAACGAACATTCAATGGTATGGTTCGGGATATTCGGCGATTCAAAATAGGCAAAGCTGACACCTACTACAAGCTTAAGGATTTCCCTTTTGTCCGCTGGCACTATCATCTGTCGCCGGATTCACAAGTTGATACAGTGACCTTTCTCAGTGGTTCTATGCAAAAGGGTCAGGCAAGCGCGGGATCAACATTCTTTAGTCCGGTT
>JBGSRE010000345.1:0-3708 GCA_041737755.1 Oligoflexus sp. | reverse complement strand
CTCATGAGGATGAGCTGGCCCGGGCGCTTTTTGTTCAAGCCGAGACTCTCATCGGACTGGAAGAGGAGGTGGCTGTTCCAGAACTTTTGGAATTGCCAATCTTCAAGGATCGACAGGTTTTGTTTTGCAAGACGAGCTATGAGATCCTCAAGGCTCATCCCCTTAAACAAATATTTCTTCACTTGGAAACGATAGAGGAGCCCTACCTATGACGGATCAAAAAGGCAAAGATTTTTACAAGGAATCGGGTGTCGACGTGGCTAAAGGCGATGCCTTGGTCGACTGGTTGCAAAGTGGAAAATCGAATCAGGTCACTGGGGGCGAAGTTGTCTCTGGAATTGGCGGCTTTGCTGCACTGTTTCGGCCTGATTTTGCTGGCATGGAAGATCCTTTGCTGGTCACTGGTACAGATGGGGTTGGCACGAAAGTTCTTCTCGGCCTCGAACATAATCGTTTGGAAGGATTGGGCGTTGATCTCGTGGCTATGTGTGTGAACGACCTTTATACAGTGGGAGGTCGCCCGCTCTTTTTTCTTGACTATTATGCAACCGGTACTTTGGATGAGAATCAATTCAAAGCGATTCTCTCGGGCATTCGACATGGCCTAGCTCAGTCACAGGCAGTCCTGATGGGCGGTGAAACTGCGGAATTGCCGGGTCTTTATGCAAAAGGGCATTTCGACCTCGCTGGTTTTGTGGTCGGTGTCGTGGATGGGAAAAAGCGTCTCCGTCCCGAGATGGTCAAAGCTGGTGATACGCTCATTGCTTTGAGTGCCAGCGGCTTTCATAGCAATGGCTATTCTCTGGTCCGAAAGTGGTTGGCAGAAAAGCCGGTCGACAAAGCCACTCTGGATCGCATTCTTGAGCCGACCAAAATTTATTTTGAAGTGCCAGCCTTGCTGCAAAAATTAGGTTGGGGACCACTGCACGCTTTGGCTAATATTACTGGCGGCGGGATCTCTGGGAATTTACCACGCGTGATGCCAGAAGGTTTGGATGCCCTGATCGACCCCAAACTCGTTCCCACACCGGATTGGATGCGCGACTTCTACCGGAGTCATGGTGCTCGATTTGAAGACGTTGAAGGTGTCTTTAATATGGGAGCTGGCATGATTGCAGCTGTTGCGGCCGAATCAGCCACCGATTTTCATAGAGCCTGCCAATCGCTCGGTCTTGGCTCGCAAACGATTGGTGAAATGGTAGCAGGATCGGGTGAGTCGACTGTTCGATATCTTTGAAAGAGAGTGGCTTCATGGAAGAAATACAGACTGTACCTTTTCACGTGCTGAGTTCCGCGCAGTTTGATCGGCCTTTTCTCGATCACATGTGTGTATTGACCGATACCATTCGACGTTTCGATAAATCCAAGGAAGGCCTGATGTATCTGAAGGGCCTGCTGGCCCACCGTCGGGCGATGCTTTACTTTACTCAGCCTTCGACGCGAACATTTTTGTCTTTTCAAACCGCTTGTCAAATTCTGGGTATGGGCACCAATGAGATCCGGGATTCATCCACGAGTTCGGAGCGTAAGGGGGAAAGCCTCGAGGATTCCCTGCAAACTTTCTCGAGCTATGTGGATATCATTATCATGCGAACGCCGATCCCTGGACTCTGCGATCGCATTGCCAATCTTTTGAATGAAACGGAAAGGCCGATTCCGATCGTTAATGCTGGATCGGGACCCGATGAGCATCCAACTCAGGCTTTGCTGGATATCTATACTTTGAACCGAAGCTTTTTCCGCAACGGTGGTATCGATGGTAAAACGATCATGATGGTCGGTGACCTCAAACGTGGTCGGACCATTCGCTCATTAAGCGGTCTCTTAAGCAACTATCGCGACGTTAAGATTATTTTTGTGTCCCCGCCGGAATATCGAATCAGTGATGATGTGCGCATGAAGCTACTGCAAAAAGGCCAAAAGTTTGAAGAAACAGAGCAGTTTGAAGATGCGCTGCGTGTGGCTGATGCCGTGTATATGACGCGTGTGCAGGACGAATATGATACTGATGGAGAGTCGAAGAAAGTCAATTATAAACGCTTCCACCTCAAAGCGGAGCATCTTCCTCTGATGAAAACCTCTGCCGTTATCATGCATCCACTTCCTCGTCGGGAAGAGCTGGATGTGGCGATCGACAGTGATCCTCGGGCCAAATACTGGCGGCAAGAGCGTAACGGCATGTGGACAAGGGTAGCACTGCTGACTAAGATCTTTGGAGTGGATCGTAAGATTGTATTACCGGAGCTTTAATGAGCAAAGAGAGTCTTTTGCTGGCTAGCATCTGCATGACCAGCACCGATGATCGGGAGCGCAATATTAACGAGGCTGTGCTGCAGGTGGAGAATGCCGCTGCGCGTGGTGCCGACTGGGTGCTGCTACCCGAGATTTTTGCTTATCATGGATCCTATGACAAGATTCATGCTATGGGTGAGCCGGAAGGTGGGCCCTTGACGGATCGGCTAGCGGCTTTAGCGCGCAAGAATAAAATCTGTCTTTTTGCTGGCAGCTTTGGTGAACAACCGAAAGAGGGGGAGTTAAGCGAGACGGAGCAGTTGGGACGTCTGGGATATCGTCGGGTCTTTAATACCTGCTATGTTTTTGATCGTCAGGGGCAGCGGGTCGCCAAATATCGGAAGACTCATCTCTTCAATCTTTACGATCATCAGGGTCAAGCACTTTACTGTGAATCCGATGGTTTTCTAGCCGGAGACGAAGCTGTCAGCTTCGATTTGGATGGCTTTCGAGTCGGTCTTGGCATTTGTTATGATCTGCGCTTCCCTGAATATTTTGTGAGACTGGCCCATGAAAAAGCTCTTGATGTGATCGTCCTACCTTCGGCCTTTACTTTGCAAACGGGTATGGACCATTGGGAGTTGCTGCTGAGAGCCCGAGCCGTCGAACGGCAGTGTTATGTTTTCGCTTCCAATCAAGTGGGCGATCATGGGCGTGGCCGGGCTTCCTATGGGCATTCCATGATTATCGATCCTTGGGGGTATGTGCTGGCCAATACCGGTGGCACTCCCGGCGTGGCGTTGGCTGAAGCCCATCGCTCTCGCATTCAAGCCGTGCGGGATCGGCTTCCAGCCTTAAGCAACAGGCGACCTGAGCTTTATGAGTGATAAGCCTTTTGATTTTCGTCTAGTCAATGGCCTGCAAGGTGATCCCGCCGTGTTTGTCCTGCTCAAGCGTATGGGTGAAGCTCTGCTGTTTGATCTTGGCATGATCGAAAATCTCGGACATCGGGATATTCTGCGAGTTCGCAATGTTTTCGTCTCGCATGCGCATATGGATCATTTTGCAGGATTTGACCGGCTTTTGCGGGTCAATGTCCCGCATCGTCGGCAACTGCAGATCTTTGGGCCTGAGAATTTTATTGAGCGAGTCCGGGCGAAATTGAATTCCTATACCTGGAATTTGATCGATCCGGATCAAATTCGTTTTCAGGCTTATGAAATTCATCCCGATGGCAAGGTCTGGACGGCTTTGCTTACCAATACCGATCATTTTTCGGCAGTGCCAGCTCTAACACCGCTTAAACCTGAACTTCTCACGACCCTTAACGATGGTTCCCAGGTGTCGGCTACTCTCCTCGATCATAAGGGGATCGATTCTGTGGCCTATCGCTTGGCTGCACCACCGACCCTCAAGATCAGCATCGATAGACTGAAGGCCTTGGGATAAAAAGCTGGACCTTGGCTCGGTGAATTG
>JBGSRE010000044.1:0-9491 GCA_041737755.1 Oligoflexus sp. | reverse complement strand
AGTTGAGTCCGATCATCTTAGGTCGAAGGCGTAAGACCTCAACCTTTAAGGCGGAATAGAGCAGTGAGTCCATCATAAAAAGTCAGCCTCGTTCAAGGGGCCGCCCTTCCGACTGGTGCTCTAATTTTCAGATGAACGCATAAATGATTAATGTTGTTGAACTAGGGGGGCAAGCCGAGATTTTGACTGGATTTACAGAAAGCTGTAGTAAGGGATGTGTCTGTTCAGCTATTCAAAAATACGATGTCGTCCATGTCCGAAGCTGAAGACCGCAATGGGAGACAAAGTGTAGCGCATAGCCAACAAAACTATAATTTCCCTGTTCGCTGGTTCAACAGCGTGGAGTCGAAAAAATCATTTACCTTAAAAGGTTTAGGTGGGAATCTGATGACCACGCAAAGCAGCACTTTCACATTTTGTCTATCGGTGTTTTGCATGGGTATTTTGCAGGTCGGGTGTTCAAAGACGAATACTCCTCCTTGCCAATGCGTGACTAATTTTCCGTTACCTCAACCCCAAAAAATCGTTCGCGCAGGATCTGGATTTACCCCAGTCACGTTTTCTTTGGAGATTGATTTATCCACAGGTTCTGCGGATTACCAGAGAAAAAACAAGCTTGATGATCTCGACTCATGCAGCGGGAATTTGGTGATTGATGATGGGATTGAAGCATGGCGAGAGGCATCAACGATTGCTGCTTGTACAGGAGTCTTGGATAAGCCGATCTCTGATGGATTCGTTGACACATTGACTCTCTACTACCCAGCTTCGACAGTACTGCCGACTGGTATTGAAACCAAGTCGAGCGGTGAATGGACTACAGTCGAACTCCTTGAAGGGTTCAGCAACTCCGTGCAAGGAAAGCAGCAGTTTGACTGTAGTGGGCAGTTTGCGATTGATGCATTGATCAAGCAAAAATTCGAATGCTTACAGGTTAACTGATACTTTTACCAACCTCCGAGTACTTCCGTACCGCAGCGATATCTCCTGGAGACGGGTTTTTTGCTTTGGTGGAGGTGGCGGGAATTGAAAATTCTCTAGAAAAGTCGAAAACGATCATTATTTTAGTACATTATCCTTAAATTAAAGACGCTTGGCTGCCCCAAGATCATCCCTTTCAATCCTGTACTTTCCGAGTGTTACTGAGATGATTGTTCGTGCGATGTTCGCGAGCATCCGCTTGCCATTCATGCAGGAAAATATCGGCCTCATAAGTGTCTACGAATCCCATGAAAATGTGGGTTGAAGTAGAATCTAAAAATATCAATAGGTTATGATTCTGGGTGGGTAGGCGACGAAAGCATAAGAATGCAGGAAGGTTACGGGCGACGGCTAAAGTTTTATCGATTTTCTTCCGAAGATATAGTATATTTCTTCTGGATAGCCAGAGAGAGGCATGCTATGAAGACCCAACAGGTAAAAGACAGTATCGAAACACTTATCAAACAACTTTCCGTTAGCCGGACTCAGTTGGCGGCTATGCTTGGCGTGTCCGAGAGAGCTTTGAGTGATTGGGCAAATAAGTCACTTGAAGAAATGACCACAGAGAAGGCACAACGGTTTCGTCGCCTTGTTGAAGTTGTCAGTTACCTGAACGCTAAGGTTGGTGGCAAGAATCTCAATAGGGTTCGCAACATTCTGGAAGACGGACGCGTACCGATGAGCGGAGTCGGTGACGATGACAGCCTGAGTCTGATCTCTTACATTTGTGCTTCTCCCGGTGACATGGGTTGGCGAGCAAATGCAGATGCTGCCATGGCTGAATACCTAAGTTATTTGGGAAATAAAAAACAACATGGCGCTGCAATTCGATAGCCTCAAAGATTTCACCGACCACCTTGATTACAATGCCAAGCCCTTCCCGCTCAAAATCATGGGAGAGAAGCGGCCTGATGTACACTATACCGCCACGATGCTGTCTGCTGTTTATCAGGATACACCAGACGCTGACAGTGATTCACAGCCATGGAACGCATGTTTTGGTATCATCAGGCGGCGAGGAGCAGTCCTCAATGCCGCAGATACATTTTCGGCTCAAATTCTCGCCAGTGGTGACGGTTCGAATCTATTTCAAGGCGATATTATTAAACTGACGATGGACCTAGAAGCCGTTGGTCCACTTCAGAGGGCGCTATCTCATGGCATAATTGTTTCGCACAGTTGTGACATTGGTAGCTCACCATTCGTCACGGTTTGTCCTGCAATTTTCGAGAGCGAAGCAGACGATTCCTTGATGAGCTTTTTGAAGGGCAAAGTTGTCGCCAATCCAAAGGCTGAATTTCAGAACCTTTTGCGTAACGAACAGCACCGATTCCTTGGACTGCCTAGTCACGGTAAAAAAGTGCAGTTCGATGAACCGATAGTGGTACCGCTGTCGCTCATGATAGCAATTCCAAAAAACAAGATTGGTACAGACTCTGCTTTTTTAAGACTCACCTATCGAGCAAACGCATATTTTCAGATGCGGTTGGCGACTCTTTTCATGCGCGACGTCCAACGGTCTGATGAAACTAGGGACTTTTGACAGTCAGTGTTGGACCAAATGCACGCTATGGAAGTCACTAAATACTCGAAACGAGCTTATGAGGCTCTGGCGAGAATACTAGGCAAAGTGTCCTCATTGGATGAGGGCTCATTATAGAGAAATTCAGCAGACTTAAGACTCGAAGGTTCAATTAATCTAATATTTAAGGCATATTATGATTAGAAAGATATTTAGTTACCGCATTAACTAGTTTTGTGGTAAAAATATATCAAAAGCCCAGAATTGGATGTCCCTGTGCAGAAAACCATGAAGATCATTGAAATCCTTGAAAAAATTAAGGTTGCAAAGCTCTCGGAGCTGGCGTCTCATAATTTTAGCCCCCTACAGATCAGCCGCCTTGCTGCATCGGGTGAAATCCTCTCTCTAGGAGCAGGATTCTACGCTCATCCTTCTCTTGATCCCTTCGTAGGATCGATAATCGCAGTGGCACGCTACTACCCAACGGCCGTGATATCCAAAGCCACGGCATTGGTTATACACAAGCTCTCGGATGAAAGGATAGATCGCGTTGACGTCGATATCAGCAGAAACTCCAGCATCCGAAATAAACTGATCCGCGCCCATCGAACTGCCGACAGCCGTCTCATAGGAATCGAGCAAGCTGATTATTACGGAGAGACGATTCGCATCTACGACAGGGAAAGATCCTTGTCCGAAGCTTATAGTATGGATCCTGACGGCGACCTTTTCCTGAAGGCCCTTAAGAGGTATTCCTCCTCTCAGGAACCCAATACTGACAAAATCGCGGAATATGACAAACTGTTATCCACGCATGTCCTGCGTGCTATTAGGCAGGAGATGGCTGTTGGATAAAAAGAAGTCCTTCATGGCGAGAGCCAAAGCCTGGATAACCCGGAACGAACTCCATGGCCCACATGCTTTTCTGAGATTTGTTATGCTGGTATTCGTTCAACGTCTGAACGAGGGGAGCGATGAATTCATCTTCAAAGGAGGCAATCTCCTGTGGCTCTATATCAAGACGCCTAGGCCGACGGTCGATGCGGATTTCGTGACTCGATCATTGAATAACCATGACGATGTGAAGAGGCATCTCGAAGCCGCATGCGCTAGATATGACGAAGCCATTGCCTTCACCATTCGTTCATTCCAAGCTCTCGATAAAAAGGACGGCCCTGGCGCGGCCGTTTCAATTCAATATGTAACGAAAGAAAGACAGAGCAATAGCTTCGATCTGGACATCGTCTACGCCGTCCCGTCTTCCTGTACCACGATCGAATCACCTATTGATCCTGATTCCACCATCGCCGTAGTTACAATAGAGAATATCATCGCTGACAAGCTTAGTGCCTGTCAGAAGTTCAAAGGCGGCAATACGAGAATGAAGGACTTCGACGACCTTTGGAGGATCAGTAGATTTGAAAATGTAGTCATAGGTTGGGAGTCCCTAAGGAGCATCCTGAAATCGAGAGGCTTAGAAGCCCAGCTCGACTTAAAATGGCTGAACGAACTTATGGAAAAATCTTGGAAGTCGCACATCAGCAGGAACAAAAGTCTCCCTGCTGATTTGCCAAAACTAATGACTGAAGTGAATGATTGGCTGAAGAAAGGACTATATTCCTAAATTGAACGAACAATCTTTCAAGATACCCGAAGTTCAACCAATCGTGATTGAATCGCTGCTGTTTTTGACTCAATGCGAGCGGAGTCGGAAATTTAGTTAATGGTATGTCAATTAGCGAATGGTGCATGTAATGCCGTATTTTCCCGGCCGAGAATAAGGGATTGGATGTCCACATTTTTAGCTGGCTAATGATAAATCGGCTAGCAGGTACGCGAGAAAATCAAAGCTCGAATGGACAATTACTCTTGCAACATCGAAGCAAAATGACCTTTAATTAGATCAGACGCATCAACAATACCGCCTGACGAAGAAAATTCTTTAAGCGCCAATGGCCCACCATCAATTCGTGTCGTCCGAACTGATTGAAGAATACTTTCTCTAAGCTTTGAGGCCGAAAGCTGGGGATCGTACGCCAGCATCAGAGCAGCAACTCCTGAAACTACGGGAGCAGCCATACTAGTCCCAGATTTCGCTGCATAACCATTATTTAGTGTACAGGTCAATATTTCTTGCCCAGGAGCAAAAAGGTCGACGTTGACTTTGCTAAAGCTACTGAACGGATCTTTGCCAGGATTTCTTTGTTTACTAGATGCTCCAACTTCCAACCAACTATCAAGAAATGCGTTTCCTTGATATGCGAGTCTTGAAGGGTAAACATGAGATTGGTCTATATTTTTGCCCGAATTGCCGGCTGCATGCACGAGCAGAACGCCATAATCTCGAGCGTATTGAAAGGCTTCCCGCACTTTCTCCTTATGTGGAGAAAATCCTTTTTCAAAGCTCATATTAATAATTTTTGCGCCATGATCTGTGGCATAGCGAACGGCATGGTAGACATCTTTATCTTGCTCATCGCCATCAGGAACGACCCGGAGCACCATAATTTTTACTTTTTGGGCGACACCTCTGATCCCGATATCATTACTCCGATTCGCCGCGATGATTCCTGCCACAGCAGTTCCATGTCCGTTGAGATCGCGAACATCGCCATTACCATACGCGGTATTAGTTGAAGAAATTGGTGTAAAATCGTTAAGATCATCGCCGCGTTGTTGCCATTGTAGATCATAACGTCGTTTTGGATCCGCGCGAACTGCGTGCTTCGCATACTCCGACTTTACTTCTTCAAAATATGCGCGATGATCATCGCTTAACGAGTTAGCTACCGACAAAGTACTCAACCGTCTCATCTCGCGAGTTACTTCTGCAGTTTCCTCAACAATATTATTGCCATCTTTATCAACAAGGTAATTCCAGCCGTTTAAGTCATCGACGTAGCCGTTGCCGTCATCGTCGATACCATTGTTAGGGATTTCACTGGAGTTGATCCAAACTGAACCCTTCAAATCTTCGTGGGATAAATCGAGGCCAGAATCAATAATTGCAACGATAACTTCCTGAACTGGTGCCAATTTCTTTAGGGCTTGATAGGCCTCGTTGATACCAGCTCCCCCTTCTGATGAACTGGAATTGAACCAATCGCCTTCTAGTCCGCCATCGAATGAAGTTGGCACCGGTTCAGTAACAGGCTTATTTTTTTCCTCTTTCCCACAAGCGAGAATTGCGAAAGGAACGACAAAGTATGCAAGAGATTTCAAAAGACCTTTAGTCATAGCAAGATCTTCCGTAAAAAAAGTGAGCTAGTGCCGTCAAAAACATAATAAAGTTCGTCTATTAGCAAAGGAATCTCCAAGGTCCACTTGATAAAATCACCTACGATCATTGGCGAGCTTCAGGAATAAACAATTTCCAACCAAAGCTCTGTTGCAGATCCTGCCGCACCTAATACGCTATATTGGTATAGTATTCCGCTATTGAAGTCAACTTCGATTAAATCCAATAAATACCGCCTTCTAGGCTCTCTTTTCCAAGCTAACTTTATCGCCCTTCAACCTACCGCTCTATTTCCAAATTAAGATTGACAGCATTAATGACATAGCCTAAAACAGCGTCACATTGACTTCTTGGTGTTTGGTAGGACCTTTGAACTCGACGTCGTAACCAATCGATGCATCAGAAAACAAGAAGTCACTGCAATATAACTGTCCTCGTGTGTCTTTCCTGAACTCAGGACGTTAGAAAGACCCCTGAAAAGCAATTTACTCGAAGTTCCCATGAAAGATCGAAACTTCAAACCATTCATTCTCTAGGAGCCCAAAATGATTAAGTCTATCGTATCTGTTTCTCTTGCCCTTGCATCCCTGTTCGCATCATCCAATGCCTTTTCTGCTTGCTATATTGTAGGCGAAGCTTCTATTCGCGGACGTCCTGACTTTCGTCCGGTAAGTTCTGGCGCGTGGGATCCAAATGCAGCGACCGCTGAACAGACCTGGAATGACACAGAAACACTTCGTTATAACGGTAGCGAATTAGGTAGTAGCTTAGGTGTCTCTGAAGACACCAATAAAGCCTATCGCGGCCCAGCTCAAGCCGGGTTTTCAATATTCGGTCCATATGCATCGACTCAAGGCAGTCAAACCTCAATTAAGGGCCATATTCGTGTAAGCATTGCTTGGAACCCGGATATGGCTGAAGTTTGTACCAAACACAAAACAAGGATTGGTCAAGATCGCGTGTGTGTTGAGAAAGGCCTTGTACCACTTCCTACATCATTCGTAGTCGATATTTCAACAAACGTGGGTCAAGCCGTTCCTTACTCGGCTCAGTTTACGTCGGTCAATAGCCTTGGCAATACTTTCATTGATATGCCGGAACTTATTTGCGACGGCGGCATCGATTCTTACGAAGTACGAATTCACAGCCATAATGGTGGTTCAGGCGAATTTATCGTGCATGAACTTGTAGTCGACAAATCGTGGAAATACTAAACAAATTTGAAAAGAGGGAAAGACGATGAAATATTTTCTGTTAGCTGCACTACTTGCCAGTGAATCGATTTACGCAAATAGTCTCGCAAATACTAACTTGATCAGCTGCGACCCATCGTCAGGACTTCAAAAAAACTGTCATATCCAACAGGATTTACAGTTGATCGATAAGCAAAGTGTCGAGTCAGACTTCTTCGTGTCGTACTCGATGTCTTGCGACCGCAAATATCCAGGACCATTAGCTTCAAAAATAGCTGTCAAGGTATCAGATGGCAGTTCATTGACCCTCAATTACAAGGACAGCCAAACTAATATTTTGGTTGGTTCAGGATTTGGACCACTTACAATGAGTGACTCATTACCAAACGAATTGGGATTTAGGTCTTTTGGTAGCTGTGATCTCGTTTTTAGCCAAATTATTGCAAAGCCGAGCCAAAAAGTTAAGGCTGTATGGCAGTCGGAACTGGATGGTGTTAGAGCACTTTTGACAGCCAAAGAAAAGTTGGTGAAGTCGCTGGAGGCAGTGGTAGCCCTACTTCCAGCCTATCAATTCTTCGAAAGCCTTGCTGACAACTTGCAAACAGATTTAAATCAAGACCAAGAACTGATTGAAACAGCTAAAAAGCTGAGTGAATGCAGCCAAGGAGACAACTGCGATGTTCTCTATAAAATGAGCATGAATATGGACCTGAATATCTCGATGGAAGAGCGACTGCTCATTATACAACTACGCACTATCTTGGCCGGCGTAACACCAGCAGGAACACCCGTGAAGCTAAGTGATCGCCTTTCAGAGCAATCTATTGCGATACTGACGAAATTGGCTGCCGATGCGAGTTTCTATACAAACGCCCAGAGTGGGATCGAAACTGAGTCAAAAGAAATCGAAAATCTTCGCGGCAGAATTGCCAGCCTTGAAACTTTACTTGCAAGTTAAGTTGGACTTTGTGGGTGGCAGAATTTCCAAACGAGAAGAATGAGTCGACTGCCACCTTCGGTTGAAATGTAAATAGCTTTCCAAAATGTCGAATGGTTTAGGAGTCGTGTTATGGTTAGGGCTTTGTTTGCCAAATACGCAATTTTCGGAATGTTGCTTTGCGCGACAGGTTCCGTTTCCGCGGTGGAAATCGCTTCGTGCAATGACGGCAAAAACCTCCTATGCCCAAAAACTGGAAACTTTGGTACTTACTACGACTGTCTCAACCGCAAGAAAACGCTTCTAGATTCTTGCCTAAGCGGAATGAAATTACAGATCAAGAATTCCCAAGACAAGATTACTGCTAAGGTTGACGCTGCAGCACGTGCAGAAAACCAAAACCTAGATCAGGCCCAAAATACTCTTCAATACCACCTCGGTGCGATAGAACAGATCAATCAGGACAACTCACTTAGATTTGAAACACTTCGAACTCGCTTCGCCTCGTTTACAAGCGAATTTGAAAAAGACTTCAAACCAAATGTCGCTGCTTACCAAGCGGAATACGCACAATTCGCGAAGGACATTAACGCCGTCATCGACGCGAATAGATATGAAGATCGCCCGGAACTTCAAAGAATTGAAGTGAGACTTGACAACGCGTATACGAACCATATGACACAAGTAATTACAATGCGAAGCAAGATCATATTAATTCGCGAGGAATTCAAGTTTTTCACCGAAGACTATCGCAACCGCGTGATACCCCATTCAAGCTACTTAGCTCAACATGGGTATCAAGGTCTTATTTTTGACTTATCCCAATATCTAGATCTGCTGCTACGAGGCGACCAAAATGTCATTCAAGCAGCGGATGTACTGAGCAATGCTCGAGACACCTTGCGTGCACGAATTGACACAACAACCCGCGATCTTATCGACCAATATGTCTTGAATAAGACTAAGAAGATCATAGACGACACCAATCATATGTTGGCTGCAACTGCGTTTCTAAAGCAGGTGAACGATTCAATAAAGAAAGCCTTTGTTGATTTTAAGAGCCAGTCTATTCAAGGTGTACCACTGTTTTCAGACCGTTATAAAGCCATGCTCAACTTCATTGAATTTGCGAAGATTTGTGAGTCCAGCAGCCAATCACCCTGGATGAAGCCAGGATGTTCTTTCGCTACGGAAAAACTCATTTCAGCGCGCTCCACATTGAAGCAAATGCCATCGAATATGCAGCTTGGAATGATGCTAATCGCTGCGAAGGCGGGCGCATCGAGAAAACAATCGCTAGACCAAGTAAAAATATTGATAACCCAACAAAATATAGGCCAAGCAGTACTGGTTTATGACCAGTTGGCTAAAGAGGTCTTCCAATGAATTGGTTAAGATTATTACTCCCCTTGTTTTTAGCGTTTGGCTTGGGCGAGACAAGTTTCGCACTATCAACAAGATCAGTTTGCTTCGACATTATGTGGCAATCTAGCGGAGATGAAAGAGGTCCTCCTGCAATACAAAAGGAAGGATTGCAATTCTTCGTGTCAATAAATGGCACCACTCCGATCGGATTTATATTCGCTCAATCTCAAGAATTTCGGCAAGCCTCCAACGGAG
>JBGSRE010000041.1:0-1927 GCA_041737755.1 Oligoflexus sp. | reverse complement strand
GACCGGAGCTTTGAGCTCAGCGTGTCGATCCCACACCTTTTTGGTAAAGGTGGCTACTCCCCAACTGGAACGCTCTGATCATAGCCAAACGACTCCGGGCAGTCCATAAAAAATGACTCGCATCAAGCTAAAGCTGGGCCGTGGCGATCGTAGCCGAAGCTTGCAGCTTTTTGGCTTTGGCAAAATCCTTGATCGGCAGCGCCGCTTGCAAGGATTCACCCATTTGCTGGGCTAAAGCATAGGCCATAAGCGGCGGCACGGCATTGCCGATCTGCTTAAAAGCGGGATTCATCGTGCCCATAAAACGAAAGCCGTCGGGAAATGATTGCAGCCGCGCAGCCTCCCGCACCGAAATGGTTCGCGCCTGAAGACTATCGAAGTGGATATGCGAATAGCTATCTTTGCCCAGATGAGCCATCAAAGTTCGCGCCGGTTCATCGGCCGCCATTTTTCGCCATTTATTGGGAAATTTACTTGGATCATAGGGTGGCACAAACTGTTTCCGCAAATCCAGATAGGCTTTGGAACGAGCAGCGAGCGGTCCGACTTTTTTTAATTCAGCCTTCAGCAGTTTTTCCGCAACGAGCACGGCTTCTGGATACTGATCACCAGCATGCATAGCCCGAAAAATTTTATAGTCACGCGGCAGGGAACGAATCACATGATCGACGATGCTGCCCGTGCTAGCAAAATGAGGCCAATTCCGCATCAGCTTTGCGTAAGAGCTGAGCTCCACATCCGGTCGATAGCATAGCTGCTGATCGAAGCGGCGCGCGCCACGAGTCAATCCCCCAGAGAGATGCTCGGTAATCTGGGGCAAGTCCAGCAGTGCTTCGGCGGCTGTGATAGCCGGTGGCAATGCAGACGATGCGGCTGGTGTCTCCTGGAAGAAAGAATCCATATCAGCCAGTTTTTCCAGAGTTTTAAGCGCCGTTCGCCTCGTACCCGTATAACCCTTCGGCAATTGCAAATGATGGGTGGGTTGAGGAAATACAATGCTCTGCTGCAGATCCTTTTTCAAGGCGATCAGAAACATACGTTCCCGCATCTGCGGCACTCCGTAATGGGCGCTATTAAGCAGCGTGTAGCGGCAGTTGTATCCAAGGCCTTGCAAGGTTTCACAGATCTCATGCGCAATATTGAGGCCACCATGATTGATCACGTCGGGAACATTTTCCACCAGCACGGCCAGTGGCTGCAGTTGCCGAACATATTCCAGGTAACTCAAGTACAGGCCAGCGCGAGGATCGCGGAGATAGGCATCCGGATGATCCTGAATTTCCCGTAATTTGGCGCGACCTACCCGAGCAAAAGCCTGGCAGGGAGGACCACCGATAATCACGTCGACCCTTGCGGCCAAAGGTCCTGGCAGATGCGCCAGCGCTTCTTCAGGCAGAGTGCTGATAATATCGCGGGCGAAGTTTTCGGTTTGCAGTCGCGAGGAATCGAGTCGATGGCCTTCAAAATTTAAAGCGTGGGATGCGGCCGCCAATCGATCAAACTCAACGGCTGCGGCGATCTCATAACCGGCGCGATGAAATCCTAGGGACATGCCTCCACAGCCGGCAAAAAGATCCAAGACGCGGAGCGGCTGTCCCTGACGATAGCGTTGGATTTTAGTTTGAATAGCATCTGGTGGCATGGGCGCTCCTCTGAAGACGAGTCGATCGATAGCTCCTGAAGGTAGCATAGCCCCCGGACTATGTTCAGCGGCTTTCCTTGCCTGAGCTCGAGCGATATGTTTAAATCGCTCTTTTCTTAAAGTCGGCGTGGAGAGTGTCCTTTTGCATCAGTCTTTGCCACAGTTTCTCAGGGAGCAGTTGCAGGATTCACCACTGCGGGGCGGTCGTCAGGAATGCTGGCAGTCGAGTCGGATTCATCCGTTGAAAGCCTGGCCAGGCCAGGTTTTTCTGAAGCGAGAGGAGAT
>JBGSRE010000005.1:0-4422 GCA_041737755.1 Oligoflexus sp. | reverse complement strand
AGATAGTCTGTCGGATTTGGTCAATGCCTTGGTGGAAGGGCTACCAGAAGGCCCTTGGATGTATCCGGCCGATGATCTGACCGACCGTCCGCAAAAATTTGTGTGTGCAGAATTTATCCGTGAGCAAGCCTTTCGTCATTTAGGGGCCGAGCTGCCTTACCAATTGGCTGTCCGGGTTGATACAATAGAATTCGACCCCAAGATTGTCCGCGTCGAAGCCTTTATCGTCGTCAGTCGTCCAACCCATCGAGGTATCGTTTTGGGCAAAAACGGCCAAAAGATCAAAGAAATTGGCATGCAGGCTCGCCTGAACTTGGAACAGCATTTCGGCAATAAGGTCTTTTTGGGGCTGGAAGTGATCATCGATGAAAATTGGGTCAACGATCCAATTTCCGTCGCCGATTACGCTGATCTTGATGACGATGACGTTTGATTGCGTTTTTCCCTCAATTTCGCGCCTCTGCAGTTAAAAGGAGTCAAAGGAAATGACCCAGCCTCGCCTCAGGATCATCGGCGGCAAAAAGCTCACCGGCGGTCAGATATCGATCGCCGGCAGCTCCAATCAAGTCACTAAATGTATTATCGCTTCCATGCTGACCGATGAGCCTGTGCTTATCAAGGGCGCGCCGGACGTTGACGAAAGAAAAATCGTCGAAGGTCTGTATCGCTATCTGGGTGGCGAAGTCATCACCCATGACACCGATACGATAGAAGTCTGTGCCAAAACCATGGATCGTTGGGCCATTTCAGAAGAAATCTGTCGCAAGAATCGAATTTCTATCCTCTGTGCCGGGCCGCTGCTCGTGCGCTTCGGCAAAGTCAGCTTCTATGGAGCTCTGGGCGGTGACAAAATCGGTCGCCGTCCTGTCAACTTTCATATCGAAGGTCTGGCGATGATGGGAGCCCATGTCGAGGAAAGTGGCAATCAATATCATCTCAGTGTCGATGAAAAAGGCCTGCATGGTGCGCATATCAAATTGCCTTTTCCATCGGTTATGACCACCGAGAATCTCCTGATCGCTGCTTCGATGGCGAAGGGTCGGACGATCATTGAGAACGCCGCGATTGAGCCAGAAATTTTTGAGCTCTGTATGATGCTGCAAAAGATGGGTGCCGATATCACCCAGACTCCCAATCGAACTTTTATTATCCAGGGTGTGAAGAAACTCAATGGCTGTGAATTGCGTTGCATGTTTGATCGCAACCAGGTCGTTTCCTTTGCGGCTGCGGCCCTTGCCACCGGGGGGGACGTTCTGATTGAAAACGTTACGCATGGGCCGGTCTATAGCTTTTTGAACTTTATTCAGCGCATGGGGGCTGAGTTTACCGTCAATTCCAAAGGCCTTTATGTCAAAGCTCCTTCTGGGCGACCCTTGAAAGGCGTGCACATCGAAGTCGAAGTGCATCCAGGCTTCATGACCGATTGGCAGCAACCCTTTATGGTGCTCTTTACCCAAGCGGAAGGCGTTTCCATTCTGCATGAAACGGTGTTTGAAGAGCGGCTTGGCTATACGTCTTTCCTGAATGAAATGGGCGCCAATATCAGCGTGACGAGCAAGTGTCTAGGCGAATCTCCTTGCCGCTTCCGCAATCATAACTTCGTCCACTCTGCCATCATCCAAGGCCCCAGCAAATTGCACGGACGTGACTTCGAGCTACCCACCGATATTCGCGCGGGCAAGTGTCTGGTTATTGCTGGATTGGCTGCCGAGGGCATTACCCATCTCAGTAATATTCATGAACTGACTCGCAAATACGATAATCTGGTACCCAAGCTGCAAGCGATGGGTGCGGAGATTGAGCAGATTCCAGGCCAATCCTAGCATTTTTCTTTACGATCAGAGGCAAGGATCAGGCCGCATCGGATCGGGATTGTATTGTGACGGAGAAGAGCGGCATTTCGTGTTCAATGCCTTTGATTTTGAACTGACCCTTATCTTCCCAGTTATTATCGGGCAAGAGGTCCCGAATCGTTTGACTGAAGTAGATAGTCCCCGGCTCCGCCAGACCCTGAATGCGGGAGGCGAGATTTACCGTGTGTCCAATCACGGTGTAGTCACTCCGCTTTGGTCCTCCAAAGCTGCCTATGACAGCGGGACCATGGTGAAGGCCTATTCTCATTTGGAAAGGGGGATAGGCATGAGAAGCCCATTGTTCGTTCAAAATCTTTATTTGATTCTGCATGGCGATGGAACAGTCTCGAGCCTGCTTGACTTGCGCTTCAGGGGTCATGGTTTCAGGCGCTCCGAAGACCACGAGAATCCCATCCCCGAGGAACTTATCAATCGTTCCATTATAGTTAAAAATAATATCGGTCATGCTCGTTAGGAAAGCATTGAGGATATCCGCAATTTTGCGTGGCCCCAATTTTTCAGTCGTACTGGTGAAAGCGCAGAGATCGGCGAAAAGCACGGTCACAGAACGAGTCTGCGGTCCATCATCAAGTGTCGATCGACCTTCAATAATGCTTTGCACCAGGGAGCTGGGCAGGAATCGCTGAAGGACGTTGACAGTGATGTAGCGGTTGAGCTCGGCCACTCGCCGTTCCTGGCGCTTTAAATTGAGCAGGTTATCGACGGTTGAAATCAATTCCAATTCATCGAATGGTTTGCTGAGATAGGCACTGGCTCCGTGCTGAATGGCCCAGCTTCGACTTTGCTCGTCACTCTTGGCTGTCAGCAGAACGGTCGGTATGCTGCTCAAACGAGGGTCTTTAAGGATAGCCTCAATCAATTCAGGACCAGACATCCGCGGCATCATCCAGTCGGTGATCACGAGGTCAATCGGATGGATGGCCTTGGTCAAATACTCCAGAGCTTCGCTACCATCGCCACATTCGATAAAGTTATAGTTCTGGCCCGACAGGATGTTTCGAATCAGCTGCCGGAGATCAGGGATATCATCGGTGATGATCAAGGTGGGCCGATCCGGGAGCAGTGCCTTGGGACTGGATGTTTCAACTGGCTCTGCGGCTTTGATGTCGGCTGTATGAATGGACGCTCGTTGTTCGAGAGATTCCTTATCCATACGAATACTCTCATGAAGCTGACTTTTGCTCAGCAGCTCTTCTATTTTAGGTAGTTCCACCGAAAAGCGGCAAGGCTTGAAAATAACGCTCTCCACCCGAGCCTCATTGATGGCTTTTTGCATGAGCTCGCTAGACTTCTCTCCGGACCAGATCACGCGAATACTCAAAGGTTGAGTTTTGGCGGCATAAATAAGGAGATCAACCCCATTGCTCTTTGAATTTCGCAGATTGATATCGGAAATAATGCAGCGGAAACGATAGCTGTTCATCAGCGCCAAAGCCTGCTCAAAGCTTTCTGCCATGCGGAACGACTCGATCTGGGTGAATTGAGCCAGACCTTTGGCGAAACTTGCACAAAGTTCCTCTTCATCATCCACAAAGAGGACATCGATAATCGGCAGCAAGTCCGGATTGGTCAAGGCCGAAGTTCTCGGCAGTTCCACCCAAAAGCTCGAGCCATGACCCACTTCACTGTTGACTCCCACCCGGCCTTGCATGGCTGTCGCAAGGTCTTTACACAGAGCCAGCCCGATACCGGTTCCTTCTCGCAGCAGATGATCATGATCCTCTAGGCGGACAAAAACACGGAATAGCTTGTCGATCTGATCGGCCGCTATACCGCAGCCGCTGTCTTGAACACGGACTCGATAGAACCCATTTGCTTCTTCTAAACAGACAGTGATAGTCCCATTCTTTGGCGTATATTTGAGCGCATTGGAAAGATAGTTGAACAGGATAGTCTCGACGCTGTCGGCCTGTCCGGCGATGGTGACTGAATCTTCAGCAGGCACCTGATCTTGAAAAATAAATTGAATGTGACGATCGGCACAGGTGCCGCGGAAATGATCACACACGCTCGTGACCAGAGCTCGAAGCTGAACGGCTGCGGTGGGCATGACTTCGCGCGACTGCTGCAGCCTTTGAAAATCTAAGAGTTGATTGACGAGTCGAAGCAGACGCTTGGCATTCTTTTGGGCAATACCAATGCCTTCTAGAAATTGACTGGTTTTGACTGCTTGATTCAAAGAGCCAATGATCAGAGTCAATGGCGTTCGCAGCTCATGGGATACCTGGCGAAAGAATGAAGTTTTCAAAGCATCCAGGTCTTGGAGTTCGCGATGGGTAGCTGCCAATTGCTCGGCCTGTTGCTGAAGGATCTCTTTTTGTTCGATCAGTGTTTTCGTTTGATTTTCCACTTCACTTTGTAGATTGGCCGTTAAATGTTCCGCAGTATGGAAAGCCCGAGCAAAGCGAGTGGAAAGCAGATAGGACTGGCCCAACACAAAAAGCAAAGTAGCGCCTGGTCCAAATGGAAAGCTGCGAATCAGACCCAAGGTCATAGCCATATCGTTGACGACGGCCAGGGACAGAACCAATAGGCAAGCTCGTCTTCC
>JBGSRE010001035.1:0-10406 GCA_041737755.1 Oligoflexus sp. | reverse complement strand
CACTGAGGGCGGCGACTCGTTCGCTGGGATGAAAGCCCGGATATTTTTCCAAGCGACGCAAATTGAGTGCCGCAGCCTCCTGCCATCGACCTTGATCCATCAAAGATTTACTATAGCGTAAACATACCTGCCAATGCTCAGGCATCCATTGACAGGCTCGACCGATCTGATTTTGGCTAAGGCTAGGGTGAGACGCCGCATATTCGGCCAGCGAAAGCCTACCAGCCTGCATGAAAAACAGCAGGGCCAGGACTGCCAGAGCACTTCGCGCCCAAGATAATGGCAAAGGGCGCAGTGTAAGAGGGGGCAGAAGGCTGCAGAGCAAACCAAGAATAAAGCCAAAGAAAATGATGCCGATAGGCAGCATCAACGGAAATTGAAAGATCGACTCGATGAGCACGATGACTCCCAGATTCGCTGCCAGCATCAACCGATCTTCTGGATCGCCGAATCGATGAGCCGCCGCCATGGCTTTCGCTAGGAGACCAAGAAAGCCCAAAATCAAAGCACAGCCCAGTGGCAAACCCAATTCGCTCACCAATCGCAGGAGTTCATTTTGAGGATTGTCAACCACCCGCGATTCTGAACGGAAAGGCGAAGCCTTCTTCAGGACATAAGCTGGCGATGCCTGCTCATAGCTGCCGCGACCAAAGCCCAGCCAAGGGCGATCTTTGATCATGTCCAAAGTCTGTTGCCAGAGGTAAATCCGGCCCGTCATGCTGCCAAATGTCTGGTTGAGAATCGCAGCGTCGGTGGCACGGCTTGCGCTATTAACTAAATGCGGCTTGGCTCCTTCGAAATTTTTTAGAACTGGTCGAGCAATAAAAAAGCTAAACAGAGCCGTAGCCAGGACGATAGCAATCGCCTCTTTCGCCTGCAGCCTTTGGGAGATTATGGTAAAGGCAAACAAGCAGCAGACCCCAATCAGAACGGATCGACAGACGATGAGCAGGGGATAGGCTAGCATGCAGCCGCAAGCGAGGATGAGGATGGAGCGAGGCAGGAAGTTTTTTTCTCGAGATAGCAGATAGAAAGCGAAAGCTAGGCTAAATCCCAGGTACTGGGCCATCATATTGATGTTAGCAAGTGTTTCGGGACCCAGACCGCTGGCGGGAAACCAAGGGAGTGTGGCGCCGGCCAATTGCCCCAGTCCCAAACCACTGACGTTTACGGCCAGCAAAGTATTCAGCCAGCCTAATGTATAGAGAAAATTTTCTTCTTTTTTCAAAAGGTGTAAGGCTAGAAAACTGACGCAAAGCAGAGATATGTCGCGACTTATGCCCATGGAAGTGCTGCCCGCTCCAGAGCGGAGTGTATCCAAGACCATCTGTAAGATTGTCCAGCCGAGAATAATTCCAAGCAGAACGGTAGCCTCTCGCAGTCTTAGGCGCAGGGATTTGTCAAAGATCATGGCTGCACATGCAGCGCCGGTAAGGGCCAGGAGTCCAATGATTCGTGCCGGGATATAGGGATCATGGAGTCCAGGAAAAAATCCAAGAGTGGAGCTCAACAAAAGACCTAAAAAAAGTCCGACCAGCATGAGTTTCTCCTTGGCTCGAACAAGGTTCAGGGGATCAGCAGCCGTTCGCGGAGCATTGATGTCTTCTTGCTAAAGATACAGGAAAACCCCGTTTCTGGGAAAGCTTCATTGCACCTTGCTGGCTGAAGTGCTGTTCCTTGGACGAACCGGTAGGAAGGAGTCCACCCGTGTAAGAGAAAATCGGCAAGTCTCGGGACAAATTTCCAGCTCAGCGGCGCCCATTCTTTGCTGAAAGTAAGCATCCTTTCGCTGCATACAACTGTTACAGAAGCTAATAAATACCAGTTGTTAAGGAATTTCTAAGTTTCTGGTGAAGGGGGCCTTTCCTGAACTGGGGCGCAAAGCTTGGATTTGACTCATTCTTGCCGAAGATAAGACGGACAGAATAGACAAGCTAGCGGTTGGATACATGAATTTTTGGATTTCATTTATTATCCTCATAAACTTTCTCGGGTCAAAACTGATGGCCGAGGAAACGCCAAATTTTGTTATCCAAGGACAAAGCTTTAACGTTATCCAAAATAATGTCTACAAAATGGCTATTGTTGAGCAAGAATTGAGTGAGACCGAGATTCTTCAAATCCTGAAGGAAAAGCACTATCAGTATTCAGAAGAATTCGTGATGGAAAATAACAAATATTCCTACTGGCTCTACCTAGTTGATAACAAAAATGATAAGCCGCAAAAAATATTTCTCCGCTTTCCTATGCAAATGCCAGTTTCTAAAGCCTGGCTCTATCAAGGCGATCACATGCTCCCCTTTGATCGATACCCCGTGATCTACGACATGTTTCACTCCGAAATCCCACCAGGACGATCCCTCATCGTTGGCATGCGGCTCAGTGGAGGTAATGTCAAAGGTCGGGCGAAGGTCGTCAGTATCCAAGATTTTGCCAGCAGTGCATGGAAAGTTACTAAAGATCAAATTATCATGGGCGGTATCTTTGGTGCTGTGACCATTATGGTTCTCTATAACCTCGGTATGTTGCTTTTCTTTCGCCGTATTTACTTTCTCTACTATAGTATTTATAGCGCAGCCTCGACTTACAGTCTGGCGATCTTGAGTGGATTTTCGGTTTGGAGTCTGCGAGATCTTGGGGTGAGTCTGGCCATTTCTGGCACAGCACTGCTACTCTTCTGTAATAGTGCACTTTCATTGTCCAGCGACTGTCCGCGGCTCTATAGAATTTCGAGGTATTTGCTGGTCTACTGTGCTGCGTTTGGCATCTTTATTTGGTTCAAGCCTGACTGGAATGTTATTGCCTTAAGCATGCCTCTGATTTTGCTGTTTTGCATTTATTCATCCATACTCAGAGCCAGGGATGGATTCCGTCCAGCCATCTATCTCGTGATAGGCTGGGGAGCTTTGATGATAACAGCCACTTTGTCTATTATCAACGTCACCTTTTTTGGCTGGGAAAGCTTAGGTCACATTACAGTATATGGTTTTGCCGTCGAGCTTTGCTTTTTCTCTTTTGCTGTGGCACAGAAGGTTCGTCTGGCCGAACAGAAAGTTTTGCGAGAAAGTGAACATGCTTTCAATCAATTGAAAAAAGTATTCTATCCGCATCAGATTCACCAAATCAAAGCTGGGATCGAATTGGAAAAGACTATGCCTACTGGCAAGGAACGTGCTGCTGTGATCAGTTTTGATATAGTGGAAAGTTCTCAAATCCAGCAACCTCATGCCAAAGAATTTATTGAAAATTCAATTAAAAGCTGCGTCTCTATCATCAGTGAAAACTATGATCCAGACAGCCTGCGTGCCAATGGCTATAGGATCAAGGAAGTGGGCGATGGATTCCTTTGCTCGGTGGGTTATCCCTTCCCCTTGCCAAACGGTCTGTTAAGCGAGGAATGTGCTGTCGATCTGGGTCTGCGCTTTATCAGCATCTTTCAAAAGGAGGTTGAAAAGCTGCAGAATCATCCGCCTATCTATTGTTCGATAGGAATCGCCATCGATGCATTGGAAGGCTATTTTCCTAAAGTGGGAACCATCGAATACGATGTCTATGGTCGAGCCATTATTCTAGCCACCCGCTATGAATCCTTTCGTCGTCAGCTGTTTCCAACAGGCGTGCCCGGTCATATTCTTACTTTGCATGAAAAAATTTATAAGAATTTGCCAGCAGGTCTTCGCGCATGCTTTGTCGAAGTCGATCTTCAGAAGCAGCACCTTGTCGTGCGCGATGACTTGGATGCATCTAAGCTCTATTATCGTGTCATCCAGCCTGAGCAAATGGATCAGTTGAAAAAGACTGCAGGCCGATAAATACTTCCTCACTGTGTTTTTTATCAGAGTCTTCCCACATCTTCGAATGGAAAAATGCGAAAAAAGCCCTCCGCCGGGCTTTACCGTCGATGCTATGGTAAGAAATCGCCAACTTTGCGAAAGCTGGAGTTTGGTATATTCCAAATAATTATTAAGATATGAAAATTGATTAAGATAGTCAGGGAGAAAAGCTTAGTGCGCGCGGCAGCTTGGAATTTGACAGCCTTGGTAAAATGAGGCAAGCTAGAAATCCATTCGGTGCTGGAGATGCATCTTCAAACGTTCGATGAGAAGAGAAAATGAAGTTTCTTTATGGGTTTGAAACGAAAATCGAAATGCAATTCCCTACCAAGCATTGTTTATCTTGTCATTGTTGCCACTCGGTAAAATGAACTTCTTTTTTATTTTTTAGCACCATCTTTATTCAAAAATTCGACCTGAGATCGAAACTAGCTGCAGTTTTTTAACACTGAGAGGAATCGCTATATGCAACCATCAGAGCTTACGATCGTTGGAATTGCTGCAGGACTTGTCCATCATTTGACTTTGCAGGGTTTGACAGCGATCAAAGAAGCCAATGTGATCGTCCTTGATATGGGAGTGGATGCTGAGATCTGCTCACTTTGGTCATCCCAGAAAAAGACCATAGTTCGAATGCCTCACCGGGACAGCAGCCAGATAGAGATCGAGTCCATGGAAGTCGCCAGCTTGATCCATACTGGGTTAAAAGTTGTTCGATTGAGTTGGGATCAGGCCAATTCGAAGAAGCGATTGGACCATGAATTGAAGTTCATGCGCAAGTTAGGGATCCACTTGCGGGTTGTTCCCAGCGTCTTTGCCTTGCAGCAAGAAGCATGGGACCTCCGCTTACCATGGCTTTCGGAAATTCTGCCAAGCCAATTCCGCATTGTTCAGTCCCTGGAAGTGGAAGGAGATCGATTTTATTGGAAGCAACTGGCCGATGGCGCGGAAACATTGGCTTTGGATTTGGGACAAGCTCGACTGCAGCCCTTTATCGATCGATTACTTTTGGCGGGTGCGGATCCGGAAAGACCAGTCGCTTTGGTGGCGCATAATCCCACCCAAAGCCCCAGCTGTTGGCTGACGACTTTGGAAGAAGTGGATGATCTTCTGCCGCAATGGAATCCTCAGGCGGCGACTATCGTTTACATCGGCAACTGGCCGCACGCAGTGCGCGATTCAGAGCCAAACAAAAGTTTTTGGGGATCGTTAGAAGTTGCAGCCCAAAGCTGGATGAGAGCCCAAGAGGCTTAAACGGATATGATAAAGAATGGACGATGTTGAGAGCCTTCATTCTTAAAGGTATGAAAGCTCCCGCGCCGATTTTTTTAAGCTTTATCTTTGAGTGATTGATAGCGCACCACACCGCCGACAATCTTCCGAGAGATATTTTCGCGCTTAGGACGACGCGCCTGGATATGAACCACGGAGCGATCATAGCTGATAATCACCTGATCAAACGGTACCTGAAGCTCGTCAAGGGTTTCGGCTATTCTCTTCAAAGATGCCCCTTTGCATACGATGTCGACAGCGACCTTGTCATCATCCGCCATGTGCCAGCTTTCAGGTGACCCAAACATAGCCGTGTTGAGCTCGCGACTGCGAAACCCAGATACGACAATAATGTTTTTGCCCAGCTTGTCTCGAAGTGGATCGAGGATCATGCTGCAGAGATATTTTAAGTTTTCAATTTGTTTCGCTGAAGGCGTGTTGTCGATCTTCTTTTTGCGAGCCAAATCTGATCCGATCAGATCTTCAAGCGAAAAGTAGCGGGATAGCATGGGTTCGATTTCCAACTCCCCGAGAATGGGCATAACTTCTGCAGTCGATTCCAAATACTCATCTGTTCTTGTCACCATACTCGGACCTTTCCTTCGTTTTGCATTGAGACAATCCTTTGGAGGCGCGGGCTGTTCGTCAGACTCAGTTGGAATGCTAGGCGGAATAAGGGTGAAGATTCTGCCGGGTCGCATTCGTGGGGCTGCTCAAGGCCTCGCGGACTCCTCACTCTTGGATCATATCACCCACCTCATTGACGCGCAAGTATGACGGCAGAAGAGTGGCTGGGCAAGGACTTCCTGGCTTGCAAACGAGGTGAATTTTGCCTGAATTTCGACTCCTTCAAGACAATGGAAATGTTTCGTGCTAATTCTCTCCATTCAATCCTGGAGAAAAATATGGCGTCGAAGAACAACACCGTCGGCAAAGCCGAGACCAAGCGCAACTATCGCTATTACGACTTAATTATGGCTGGTTTCGTCACCGTTCTTTTATGCTCCAATCTTATTGGTGTGAGCAAGGTTGTGACGGTGGCCGGATTTACGTTTGGTGCTGGGAATCTTTTCTTTCCACTCAGTTATCTGTTTGGTGACATCCTGACCGAAGTCTATGGCTATGCGCGCAGTCGACGAGTGGTGTGGGCTGGATTCGCCGCCCTCATTTTTGCGTCTCTGATGTCTTGGATCGTCATCTCTCTGCCTGCAGCCGATGGCTATGAAGGTCAGTCCGCGCTGGAGCAAGTCTTTGGCTCAACGACTCGGATCGTAGCCGCTTCGATCTGCGCATATTTTATTGGTGAATTGACCAACTCCTTTATTCTGGCCAAGCTCAAGGTCAAAACCCAAGGCCGCTTTCTTTGGGTTCGTACTATAGGTTCAACGATGGGTGGCGAAGCTATCGATAGCCTGCTTTTCTATCCTCTGGCGTTCTATGGGGTTTGGTCCAATGAGCTTCTGCTCAAAGTTATGCTGGCCAATTACATAATCAAAGTGGGCTGGGAAATCTTGGCTACACCCGTGACCTACCGTATTGTAGGTTATTTGAAACGTAAAGAAAACGAAGACTATTATGATCGTGAAACGAATTTCACGCCATTTAGTTTGAAAGTTTAAAAAGGATATTTCATGAATCTGTTGCAACGATTAGGACTACTGATGCTGCCCTTCGGCCTTACAGCTGCTGTGCAAGGTGCACCGGCAAGCAAGGCTGAGCTCAAAACCGAAGCCGAAAAAAGCCAATGGAAAAAAACCGGACGCTTTGCCGAAGTGGAAAAGTTTTGCGAGATTCTGCCGAAAAGCTTTCCCGATCAAGTGGTCTGTGAAACATTTGGTGTGACGCCGGAAGGTCGACCTATGCTGGCTTTCATTGCTGGTGAAAAAGACTTCCTGAAGCCAGAGAAAAATCGGCAACGACCAGTTGTCTTGTTCCAGGGTGGAATCCATGCGGGTGAAATCGATGGCAAGGACGCTGGCCTAGTGTTTTTGCGCGAAGTTCTGCAAGGCAAAAGGCTGCCCAATATCTTGCAAAAGACTACTCTCGTCTTTGTCCCCGTCTTCAACGTGGATGGGCACGAGCGGTTTGGTAAAAATAATCGTCCCAATCAAGTAGGGCCCGAGGAGATGGGCTGGCGAACGACGGCCCAGAATTACAACTTGAATCGTGATTATCTGAAAGCTGATGCTCCTGAGATGCGGGCGATGCTCGATCTTCTCAATGCTTGGGATCCCCTGGTTTATGTCGATCTGCATGTGACCGATGGCGCTCAGTTCCAGCATGATATTGCCGTGATGGTCGAACCTTCTCTGGCGGGACCTCTTGCCCTGAAGAATGCAGGAACGCAATTGAGCAACAGTATCATGCGTGATCTCAAAGCTGCTGGTAACAAACCTCTCTGGTTTTACCCCAGCTTCGCTGTCGATGATGATCCAAGTTCTGGAATCTTTGCGCGGCCGCAGTCGGCACGTTTTTCCAATGGCTACTGGGCCCAGCGCAATCGCCTTGGGGTTTTGGTGGAAACTCATTCCTGGCGGGACTATGCCCATCGCGTTCAATCGACGATCGCAAGCTTAGACTCGATCGTGAAAGAAGTCGCGGCAAACGGTCCAGCATGGCGAATAGCTGCCAATGAAGCCGATCAGCAGTCCAGCCAGTTGGCTGGCAAAACAGTGACCCTGAGCTACAAGAATAGCGAAAAGGTCGAGACTATTGATTTCCTCGGTTATGAATACACGAGGCGCCCTTCGGCAATCTCCGGTCAGTTGATGACGGTCTATAATCCCAAGAAAAATGCGGTGTGGGCCATGCCTTTGCGCAAAGAAGTTCTACCCGATTTGCAGCGAGAGGCCCCTTCCGCTGGTTATGTAATTCCTGCTGCCTATCGTGAAATCTTCGAACCTCGACTGAAAGCTCATAGAATTCAATTTTCGGTGTTAAAGCAAAGTCAGGAAGCGCTGGCCCAAGTCTATCGCATGAGCGAAGTAAAACTGTCTCCGGCCAGTTACGAAAAGCATCAGCGAGCCGAATACAAGGGCCTATGGCAGGAAGGAACCGAAACCATGGGAAGAGGTGCCTTGTGGGTTCCTATCGCTCAGCCAGCAGCAGTTTTAATCATGCAGCTGCTGGAACCAGAGAGTGCCGATTCCCTCCTTGCCTGGGGTTTCATGAATGAAATTTTTGAACGCAAGGAATATATGGAAGCCTATGTTGCAGAAGAGGTGGCTATAGACATGCTCAAGGATCCAGCGGTACGGCAAGAGTTTGATAAAAAACTTGCCGAAGACCCCGCCTTTGCAAAAAGTGCTCAGCAAAGATTGGACTTCTTTGCTCGTCGTCATGCCAGTTTTGATAAGAACATGAACCGCTATCCCATCCTGCGATTGCCGAAAGTTCCACAGAAGCTTTCGACAACTTAATTTCCGAGATTTTACTGAGCGGAAGAAGTATTGACCTGAGCGGTAGCCCTTGCTAAAAAGTTTTTGTTAATCTACTTAACAAAGTAGGATAAGGGTGCCATAGGGGAAGTCATGAAATTATTTCAGGGTTTAGACGCTTCCGATATCAGACTTTCGAATAATAACCTGCTGCTACGCCTTCTGTGGCAGCACCAGGTTATTTCTCGAGCCGATCTTGCTCGTCTGACTGGCATGAGCAGGCCGAGCATTTCGGCTATCGTAGCGGAACATCTCGAGCTCGGCTTGATCAGCGAAATTGGTCATGGTGAGTCCAGTGGCGGACGTCGACCCGTTCTGCTGCGCTTTGAAGATGATGCCCATCTGATCGCAGGTCTCGATTTTGGCGCTTCCCATATCAGTCTCATGCTGAGCAACTTGCGCGGACAGGAAGTGGAATGGCTGTCGGTGCCAGCACAGACGCGTGAATTTCCAGAACAGTCTATTCAGCTCGCGATGGAACTCCTTAAAGAAGGTATTGGTCTCGCTCGCAAACGCGGACGCAAAGTCATCGGTTTAGGCATCGGCGTACCGAGTCCTATTTATAACAGTGGTGATTCCTATTCCATGCATCCCGCGGTGCATCCGAAATGGGCGGGCTTCGGCCTGAGCAATATCCTCAAAGAGCACGTTTCGATTCCGGTCTTCATGGAAAACGATGCGAATCTGGGTGCCCTAGCGGAACTGTGGTGGACGGAAAGACAGAGTCGCAAGACTCTGATCTATTTGAAGGTGGCTTCAGGAATCGGGGCGGGAGTGATCATCGAGGGCAAAATCTTTGCCGGCGCGCATGGTTTGGCTGGAGAAGTGGGTCACACCTTTGTGCAAAAGCGCAATATGCAGCATGCGCCGACGCAGGATAATTTGAACTCAGTCACCGGTATCAACTCGGTTCTGAATGATTTGGATCTGCGCGTGGGTCAACGCCATCCGCAGATTCTGCATCGCGGTGCTTTGATCAAAGAAGCCTATGAAACGGGGGATGCTCAAACCCGGGATATCGTGGAGGCTTGGATTCGCGGCTTGGCCTTGGCCATTGTCAATGCGATGGTAAGCTTCGATCCCGAGTTAGTCATTATCGGCGGCGTGCTGCCAGATCTCGGCGAAGAACTGCTGGGAATGCTCCGTGCTGAGGTTCCTCGCCATCTTGTGTGGCCTGAACTGCAAGGAATTTCTCTGGAGTGTAGCCGCTTCGGCGAAAAGCAGACGGCTCTGGGAGCGGCAACTTTAGTTTTGGAAAAAATGCTGGAGGATTTCGAACTCTTTTGTGAAGCACGAGAGCATCGCTTGCGACTCAAGGAGTTCAGCCTTGGCTAAAGCTTTGAATGGAAGCGGGTTTGTTTTGGCAAAACCAAAGGCGATAATGAACTGACCGGCTATTGGCTTCCTCTGGATAAAGATAAAAACGCAGGATATACCTTTGGCGTGATGGCCAAAGCTTAGCTCTAAAAGAACCAAGTAAGGGGGAAAAAATTATGAAAATGCGGACCATGTTTAGCTGCTTGATCATGACGAGTATGCTCGGTTGCGTGACGGATTCCAAAACTGACTCCACACCTGATCCTGGTCTTGCCGATCGGCCCAATCCTTTGGCTGGTATGAAGTTCTATGTCGATAGCAATAGCGCGGTGGTCCAGCAAGTTGAGAAGCTCCGGGGCAAGGATCCAGGCGCGGTAAAAGCCTTGCAGTTTATCGCCGAGCAACCTGCTGCCCTTTGGTTTGGGGGGTGGAGTGGACCCATTCAAGAGGCTGTAAAAAAAGCTGTTGCGAATGCAGATAAGGCCGGAACAAAGTTAGTGGCCGTGCCGTATATGGTTCCCTATCGGGACTGTGGTCAGCATTCTGC
>JBGSRE010000993.1:0-2771 GCA_041737755.1 Oligoflexus sp. | reverse complement strand
GCGGACTAGCACCCCTTGTTGCCCAGTTCTCTCCCGATGGTGGAAATCAACGATTCGGTTTTACAATCACATCGCCAATTAGCCTAAATACGATGAATATAGACCCGATCTTTGATGTGTCGCAATCACTTATTCTTATAGCTTCAACTTCCACTCAGCAGGCTCTTCCAGTATTCGCAACTGATCGGGGGTTTTCCTGTTATATTCTTTTTGCTTCCATGGGCAGGTCTTTTTCGCTATTGTCTAGTTTCACTGAATATAATGCATACATTATTTGCTGTTTTAGCGTTAAACTTACTTGTTTGGTTCTTGCCACTGGGCTTTGCAGACATTGTACCTGCGATTTTGGGGCCCTTTGCGAATTCATTTCACGAAGTTCCCACAAGATTTTATATTGGAGTTTTTCCGTGAAGGCTCCCACAGAAACTTTTAAAGAGATTTATGATTCTTCGTCTCAGGAATTACGAACTCTCCGCGAATTGAAAACAGCTTGGCGATACAAAGATTTTCTTCTCCACTTGATCTTTAGGGATATCACAACCCGCTACAAGAGGTCTGTTCTTGGAATAGCATGTACCATGCTCAATCCTTTGGGAATGATGTTGGTCATGTCGCTGATTTTCTCAAAAGTTTTCCATTCCATCGAGGCTTATCCCGTATACCTTTTTTCGGGTCTCATTGCCTGGAACTTCTTCTCTCAGACAACATTGGCTGCACTGAATATGTTTCTTTGGGGCGGATCGCTCATGCAGAAGATTTATGTTCCTCGTGCTTCCTATGCGATTTCATCGGTCGGGGTTGAACTTGTAAATCTCCTGATCTCGCTCGTGCCTTTGGTAGGATTAGCATTGTTTCTTGACGTGCAAGTGCGATCAACAATGCTTTTTTTTGCCTGTATCTATCTTCTTGCTGGCTTTGTTCGCTTTGGGAATCATACTAATCGATGCGACAGCAGGCATCATCTATCGCGATGTCGCGGATATGTTTCAAATCATCTTAATGGCTTGGTTTTATCTAAGCCCTGTGCTTTATGATAAATCGATGATCGATTCTAGGCTTCAAGAGTTTATAATCGTTTTGAACCCGATGTGGACCCTCATTCAATTGTTCCGGGATCCCATCTACTACGGGCAAATTCCTCCTCTCAATGTATTGGGTATTGCCGCCATGTGGTCTTTTCTGACTGCTGGCATTGGCTGGACTCTCTTTACACGGAAAGCTAATGACCTTGTTTATCGACTCTAGCGTGATTCAATTTGAGAATGTGAGCGTCAATTATCGACTGCCCCAGATTGCAACTCAGTCTTTTAAAGACTTCCTGATCCGAACCGTGAAGCGGGAAAACCGCTTTATAAATAAGCAGGCACTCAATTCCCTCTCTTTTACTGTGAAAAACGGAGAAGTTCTTGGGTTTTTAGGAGAGAATGGTGCGGGGAAAAGTACGATTCTTAAGCTCATTGCTCAGGTAATCGTTCCGACTCAAGGTCGGGTCGTGGTTAAAGGTCGAGTCGCGCCCCTCCTGGAGTTGGGTGCCGCTTTCCATGCTGAGCTATCCGGACGTGAGAATATCTATCTGTTTGGAACTTTACTTGGCTATTCTCGGCGTCTCATCCAATCTCGTATCGATTCGATCATAGATTTTTCCGAACTGCACGATTCCATTGATACCCCCTTTCGGACCTATTCATCTGGCATGCAAATGAGGCTAGGCTTCTCGATTGCCACCGAAATTCGGCCAGATATTTTGATTATCGACGAGTCATTGACAGTTGGAGATCAACATTTCCAGGGCAAATGTTTAAGACGGGTTCAGGAGTTTCGTGATGCTGGCACAACAATTCTGCTTGTTTCGCATAGTTTGACTACGCTTGAGAGCTTCTGTGATCGATTCTTGTGGTTAAGCCAAGGTAAATTAGTGCAGTTTGGGATGGCTCATCAGGTCATTTGCGCTTATCGCGAGATCTCGACCTAGTCAATCAACATTGTTTTTGATACAGGAAGTAGTCTGTGATCCATTAGGGATGAACTCATTGAATGATCAGCTAAAAATTACCAATGAAAATAAAGAACGAATGTTCTTCTCACCTTCGATTGCATTCCTGGTGGGTTTGGGGCTCTATGCTCCGGCACTGGGGATCAAGATCAGTGGCGTCTTAGTTTCTTTGCCATTTATTTTCTTGCTCGACTATCAGTTCATTTTAACTGTGGTTTTGAGGGGGCTGCCTAAAGACAGGACAGTCCATAAAATCATGGCAGCTTTCGTCTTCCTGACTGTGTTCCTGACAATCAGTTTATTTGGGCTGTTTCAGGAACGGGTGTGGCTTAAAATTGGCGGTATTTTTGCGTTAGGATTCTACCTAACCTATGCATTCTCCAGTCCTGCGCTTATCAAGGGAATGAAAACTGGATTGATCTTGACCGTTTTGATCGCTGGTATTCAATTCTTTTACTTTATGCTCACTGGCGACTACTTCCTCCTTCCGTCACTTGGTTTCATTGAAATAGCAACGAGCACTGGTAATATTCTTGCCGCTTGGTCTGATGTCGGACTTCCCATTCGATCCGCTGGTTTGGCGGGCGAGCCGGGTTTTCTCTCATCCATCCTTTGCATCTCCATTCTTTTTTTCCGATCTCGCTTCATGCTGACGATCATTGCATGCGGCATTATTTTTTCTCTGTCCAAGATTACATTTGTCTCACTTCCGCTGTTGGCTTTAGTTTTAATTGCGACTCAGGTCACTTGGTCCCGGGGCCTCGCAGTCGTCAGTTTT